>CALFSF010000577.1 GCA_937917025.1 uncultured Paraburkholderia sp. | reverse complement strand
CGCTACTCGCTGATGTCGCGAAGCGCGCGGTAGCCGCGAATGTCGATCCGACGTTCGCGCAAGCGTTCTTCCGGGATCAGATCGATGCCAGCAAAGACGTACAGAATGCGCTGTTCGATGCGTGGCGCAACGGCCAGGCGCCGGCTGGCGCCGCGCCGGACCTCGCCACCAGCACGCGCCCGCAGCTGGACCGGCTGACGCAGTCGATGATGGCTGGCCTCGCGCGCGTGCAGCCGCTGCGCGGCGCAGCGGACTGTCCGTCGCGGGTCGCTCAGGGCATTGCAAACTGGAAGTCGTTGACGCGCTATGACGCCGCGCATTCGAGCGCGCTCGCGCATGCGCTTTCGCACGTGTGTGAATCGGGCGGCGTCGGCGCGACGGGCTAGACCGTGGCGGCGTCGCTCGAAGCGAGCGACGCGGGCGCGCCCAGCAGCGACACCGCGAGGCCGCGCTCGAGATGCGTCTGGAGAATGCGGTACGTCGACAGTTCGAACGCACCGGCAATGCCTGGCACGACCAGTGAAGCGGCCTCTGTCTGCGTCGCCGCACCGCCGAGATAGCGCCAGCGGTCGATCACATGAAACGCCGTGGCCTGCGATTGCGCATCGCGCTCCTCGAAGAACACCGGGCCGCTGAACGGCCAGGGCGCGTCGACCGGATCCGCCCGACCCACACGCGGCGCCCGGTTATGCCGCGGGCGCAACGTCGCGATCCACTGTGCCTCGGCGAGCAACGCGCCCAGCTCACCGCCCGTCGCGCGCCATTCGACGCGCCGAACGAGTTGCGCGAGACGCATGTCCTTCGCTGAGCGACGCTCTGCCGTGAGATGCGCCCGCACCCGCTGACGGACGCGCACACTCCGTCCGACGTAAAGCGGCAGGTCGTCTTCGCCGTAGAACGCATAGACGCCGCAGCCGGCCGGCGCGGTATCGAGCAGGTCTTCGGTGATGTCGCCGGCAAGCTGGAATTTGCGCGTGGTGCGCTCGATCTGCATGCGCAGCGCGTCGACGGGCACGAGACTGTGCAGACGCTGCCAGAATTGCCACAGCAGATCGGCATCCGCCAGCGCGCGATGTCGATCGGAAGGCACGAGCGCATGCCGCTGAACCAGCGCGTCGAGACCATGCCGCTTTTCGGCCGGAAACAGCGCACGTGACAGCCGCACCGTGCACAGCACGTCCGGATTGAACGTCAGCCCCACGCGCGCGAATTCACCGCGCAGGAAACCGCGATCGAAACTGGCGTTATGCGCGACGAAGAGCTTGCCCCTCAGACGCTCGAACAGCGCGGGCGCGATCGACTCGAACGTCGGCGCGCCACGCACCATCGCATCGGTGATGCCGGTGAGTTGCTGGATGAAGGGCGGAATGGCTTGTTGCGGATCGACCAGCGTGCTCCAGCGCGAAACGCCTTGCGGCCCCACTTCGACCACGCCGACTTCGGTAATCCGGTGCTCGCCCACCGCCCCCCCCGTGGTTTCGAGGTCGACAAAGACAATGGGTACATCGATGGCGGAAACCGCCAGATACTGTTCAGACATGGGCATGCGTTCCAGGCGTAGCTTCGCGCAAGTATGCACCAGTTGGCAGATCAGCACGATTGCGGCGGGAAATTTTGCTTCGTTGCCCGGCGAATAAAAACTCCGCATGCGCAAGACTGTTAAACGCTCGCTGCCAGTATCCGGAATTTATCAATCAGACGGACAAAAAAGCGTTCTTTAATTCCTGTTAAAACTCCACAACCGACGCCAATAAAAAAGCCCTCGACGCGGGAGGGCTTGTGAAATCGCCGCAGCGCTTGCGCACCGCGTGCTTCGGCTTACAGCGGCTGGATGTTTGCAGCCTGCTTGCCCTTGGGGCCGGTCTTCACCTCAAAGGAGACGCGCTGATTTTCTTTCAGCGACTTGAATCCTTCCGAACGGATTTCCGAGAAATGCGCGAACAGATCTTCGCCACCCGAATCCGCCGTGATGAATCCAAAGCCCTTAGCATCGTTAAACCATTTGACGATACCGGTTTCCATATTCCAGTTCCCTCTAAATTTAAAGTAAAACGGGTAATGTCCTTATGCCAACTCCATGAACCTGCCAGCTGCACATCCAGCTCCGGAATTCAGCCTTGCCGTTATACGGGGAACGATGAGAAACCGTCAAGAGAAATCCTGACAACTGCCCGGCGATTCGATTTCAAAACGGAAATGAAGCAGACACATAATTCAAAAGGCATTTTTAAAGCACGAGGTCAATATTACCTTTCATAAAAATTTTTACACGAGAATCGGGAAAAATTTCCACTATGTAACAAATAGTGTTTTTGGTAAGTGTTTATCCGGGTTGTTCATGTAATACATTCACATCACGATCGGAGTTATATCGTGCAATGGGAGATCGCCATGTTTTTCAAGCAACCCGGATGGCTGGCCAACTGGCTTTTTCATTCCCGCCCGTCATCCGTACCTTCGGAAAAGGTCACGGAAGCGGCGGATTCTTCTGCGTTCTCATTCGACCCGGCATGGCACGGCGACCATTGGCAGAACCTGCTGTCTTCCCCTATGGACGCGCGTCACTACGTCATGGAAGATTGGAGCGTGCACGGTAGCTTCGGGTTCGACGAAGCCGATCCAGTGGTAACCGTGGCGGGCTAGGAGAGAAGTGCAGAAAGGCCGGACAAAAAAAGAGCGCGGCTGGAAGGCCGCGCCGACAAAGGTTTGGAGATCTTTTTCAACAACGAAAAAGTCTGCTTCGAAAAGCAGAAATTTCAGTATAGCGCCGCGTGAGAATGCGATTAGCGGCAATAACAACAATCGTCTATTTCAAAAACTGCAACAATTACAATTTAAAACAATCGTTGTAGTTTTTGAGCCACTTTTGCTGTAGCAATTGCACAACGCCTTCAGGTTGACACCATTCCCCTCTATCGGGAGGAAGCCCCTCAAGCCTTTACCAGCAAGGCTTTAGCCGGGGCTCAATATCATTTCCGATCCAGTAATACTTTATTGTGGATTTCGGAATGGGCGCATCTCAACTCCGGTACTTACACTTTGGCTGTCCCGGAAACAAACGTGCTTGTCGTATGGCGCGTTTTCACGTGCATTCCGCCTCTCGCAGCGTTGCGTGATCGTTTCCTTGAAGCCTGGGTTTCCAAAGCCCATCCTGTTCTCGGAGTTAGAAATGAAAAAGACACTCATGGTCGCGGCCCTGTCGGGCGTTTTCGCCACTGCCGCTCATGCACAAAGCAGCGTCACGCTGTACGGCTTGATCGATGCTGGCATCACCTATACGAACAACCAGGGCGGTCATAGCAACTGGCAGGAAACGAGCGGCGCGGTAAACGGTAGCCGCTGGGGCCTGCGCGGTGCTGAAGATCTGGGCGGTGGTCTGAAGGCCATCTTCACGTTGGAAAACGGTTTCGGCATCAACGACGGCACGCTGAAGCAAGGCAACCGCGAATTCGGCCGCCAGGCGTTCGTCGGCCTGTCGAGCAACCAGTTCGGTTCCGTGACGCTCGGCCGTCAATACGACAGCATGGTTGACTACGTCGGCCCGCTGTCGCTGACCGGCACGCAATACGGCGGCACGCAGTTCGCCCACCCGTTCGACAACGACAACCTGAACAACTCGTTCCGCGTGAACAACTCGGTCAAGTACCAGAGCGCGGCTTACGGCGGCTTCAAGTTCGGCGCGTTGTATGGCTTCTCGAACCAGGCAGACGGCTTCGCGAACAACCGCGCATACAGCGCGGGTGCATCGTATAACTACGGCGGCCTGAACGTCGGCGCGGCTTACCTGCAACTGAACAGCAACGGCGCAACGGGTGCAGCTGCAGCGTTCAACTCGGGTGGCGCGGTGTCGAGCGACAACACGTTCTTCGCTGCACGTCAGCAAACGTGGGGCGCCGGTGCAAGCTACTCGTTCGGCCCGGCAACGGCTGGCCTCGTGTACTCGCAAACGAACCTGAACGGTCTCGCCGGCATTGGCGCAGGTCAATCGGGCGTGTCGGGCGGCATCGCCACGAGCGGCGACAGCGCACGCTTCCAGAACTTCGAAGCGAACGCACGTTACGCTCTGACGCCGGCTCTCAGCCTCGCCGGTTCGTACACGTACACGCGCGGCAACCTGGACGGCACGAGCCCGCACTGGAACCAGTTCAACCTGCAAACCGCCTACTCGCTGTCGAAGCGCACGGACGTGTACCTGCAAGGCGAATACCAGCAAGTCAGCGAAGGCGCTGGCGTCAATGCGGACATCAACGGTCTGAACGCTTCGGGCAACAACAAGCAAGTCGCTGTAACGGCTGGTCTGCGTCACCGCTTCTAAGCTGTCAGGTAGTACCCGCAGTATTGAAAGGCGCCGGTTTCGGCGCCTTTTTTATTGGCGCCGGGCATCCTGTCACCGGCACCACCAACGTCGCAACAGCTTACCCGCCTGTGTCCGGCGGCGGATAGCGAACGTCGAGCACATCGATGGGCTCCGGCCCCGCGGGCGTGTGCAGCGTGACTTCGTCGCCGATTCGCGCCTTCAGCAGCGCGCGCGCAATGGGCGAAACCCAGCTCACGTGCCCGATATCGAGATTGACCTCATCCACGCCGACGATCGTCACCGTGTGCATTTCGCCGTCTCCGGTCCCGTAGTCGACGCTCGCGCCGAAAAACACCTGGTCGACGCTCTCCTGCCGGCTGCTGTCGACGACTTCCGCCAGATCGAGGCGCTTCGTCAGAAAGCGGATGCGCCGGTCGATTTCGCGCAGACGCCGCTTGCCGTAGATGTAATCGCCGTTTTCGGAGCGATCGCCGTTCGACGCCGCCCACGACACCAGCTTCACGACCTCCGGACGCGCCTCGTCGATCAGATGCAGCAGTTCGTCACGCAGACGCCGGTAGCCGGCGGGCGTGATGTAGTTCTTCGCACCTGCGGGAATCTCAGGCTGGGCGACATCGGCGTCGTCGTCCAGATCGTCGGTCGACTCTTTGACAAAGGCTTTGTTCATGGTGCTTCGAAGGGGGCTGAGCCCCGTCCATCAAGGATACATAACAAGGATAATGGGACAAATTGGCGTTTGTGGCTTCCCTTTTTTCGAGGCTTTGCTATAATCTCGTTTCTGCGTGCGGCTGTAGCTCAGTTGGATAGAGTACTTGGCTACGAACCAAGGGG
>CALFSF010000576.1 GCA_937917025.1 uncultured Paraburkholderia sp. | reverse complement strand
ATACAGCGCTTCGAGCCGGCCTTTCGGATCTTCGGTTTGCAGCAGCGGGCGATTCTTGTCCCGGCGGGTGCGCAGCCAGAGGTCGTGCGGATTGGCCCGCAGATAGACGACGAGGCCGCGGCTGCTCAGCACTTCGCGGTTTTCGGGGCGCAGCACCGCGCCGCCGCCCGTCGCGAGCACGATTTTGTCGCGGCCGGTCAGATCGGCGATGGTATGCGCTTCCCGGTCGCGAAAACCCGTCTCACCCTCGAGCTCGAAGATGGTGGCGATGCGCGCGCCCGTACGTGCCTCGATTTCATGGTCGGAATCGAAGAACGGGCGATCCAGCCGGCGCGCCACCGCCCGGCCCACGGTGGTTTTACCCGCCCCCATGAGCCCTACAAAAAATACATTGGCGTTTGCGTCCCGCGGTTGCAACGGTGTCCTCTGGCTATTCCGGTATGGTTCGTGCCGCAGCTTAAAGGCAAAGCGACCGCCTTGTCGAGCCTGCAGCCGGACGCTGCGACCGGCCGTCAATTCGTCTGCACAACGCGCGGCGTGATGAAAACGACCAGTTCGCTGCGCTGGTCGCGGTGCGCCGTATGGCGAAAAAGCGCGCCCAAAAGCGGTATTTTGCCCAGGAGCGGCACCCGCGTCACATCGTTACGGTCGTCGGAGGCGTAAATACCGCCGATCGACACCGTTCCGCCGTCTTCCACCTCGACCCGCGTCTGCACATGTTTGGTGTTGATCGCCGGCCCCGCATCGGTTTGCTCGCCGACGCTGTCTTTCGCGACGTCGAGATCCAGGATCACCCGGCCGTCGGGCGTGATCTGCGGTTCGACCTCCAGTTTGAGCGTCGCGCGGCGAAACTGCACGCCGGAGACGCCCTGCCCGACCTTGGCCTGATACGGCAGCTCCGTCCCCTGCTCGACGACCGCCTTCATGCGGTCGGCTGTCACGACTCGCGGGCTGGAAACGATCTGGCCGCGTCCCTCGGCCTCCAGCGCGCTCAACTCGATGTTCAGCAGCCGCGTGGCGTGAGCCGCGAATAACGTCAACCCGGCGGTCGCCGCGTCGAAACCCGCGATCGGCCGCGCCGACAGATCGTAGACGGCGCCCTCCTTGCCGCCGCTCAACCCGCGCGAGGTGCCGTCGGTGTTGGTGGCGCTCATCGACAGCCGCACGCCCAGATTGCGCGAAAACCCCTGCTCGCCCTCGATGATGCGCGCCTCGATCAGCACCTGGCGCGTCGGCCGGTCGAGCGACGCGAGCAGAACGGCGATCTGCTCGAGGCGCCCCGCGATGTCGGTGACGAACAGCAGATTGGTGCGCGGATCGGCCATGACGGAACCGCGTCTGGACAGCACGCGCTGCGCGCCCGAGGCGCCCAGCAGTTTCCGGATGTCCTCGGCGTGCGCATAGTGCAGCTCGAACATGCGGCTCGCGAGCGGCTCCAGATCGGCGGCCCTCGCATGGGCTTCAAAGCGCTGCTTCTCGCGCGCGGCGAGGTCGGCGATGGGAGCGACCCAGATGACGTTGCCGCGCCGCTCCATCGCAAGGCCGTTGACGTCGAGCAGCGTGTCGAACGCGGCACGCCAGGGCACCTTGTCGAGCCGCAGCGATACGAATCCGCGTACACGCTCGCTTGCGACGATGTTGAGCCCCGTGAAACGCGCGAACGCATCGAGAACCGCGCCAAGCTCCGCATGCTGGAAGCTGAGCGTGATTGGCCGTCCGGCGTCCTGCGTGTCGTCCGTCGCCGCGGGCGTCGGCTGACTCATCCGCTGCGGCGATGCAAGCGGGACTGGCGGTCCCTCCAGCGCCGGCTGGGCGCTGGAGGGACCGCCGGGCAATCTCGATGGCGGGCTCCCGGTAGCCGCTGTTTCAGCAGACGCCTCGCGGTCCTTCGGGATTTCGTCTGAAGCAGGATCCGTTGCCGGTGACGCATCTCCCGTGTCCGAAGGCGACACACGTTCAGCCGCAATGCCTCCATCGAATGGGTTCGGCGCGCCGGCATTCGCGCCGCGAGGTAATGGCGGTAATCCGTAGGGAGCCAATACGTCGTCCATCGGCATGTATTCAGGCAACGGCGGCAACGACGCGAGCGCCGGCGTCGCACCGATGCCCAGGCACAGACATAGCCAGCACAGCGCGCCGCAAAAGCGCTGCGCCCCGGTCATGACGCCACCTCCGCGAACGTCAGCGTGCGTGTGCGGCCATTTCCGGCAAGCCCGACGCCAGGCGAGTCGATCCTCGTCACCTGCTCGACACCCAGACGGTCGCCGACCGTCACTGCGGTCACGCCCCCGGACGTCTCAATCAGCGCAAGACCCCGCAGCGAATCGCGCAACAGGCCGACGAGACGCAGCGACGCATCTTCCGTCGCCAGCGGCGAGCTCACGGGCGAAAACGGATCGAAGAAAAGGAAATCCTCGTCTGCGTCAGCCGTCGATTCCCCTGCGCGCCGCGCAAACGCGGGACGCAGTGCGGGAAACGTATCGAGCGTCGCATTGACCGTCAGCATGTCGCGTTGCCGTTTGATCGTCACGTCGCCCGGCACGACGAGCGTCGGCAGGTCCGACAGGCCGCGCAGAAATCCCAGCCACTCGGCGAAATCGGCGCGCGCCGTGAGGCGCAGCGGTCGCATTGCCGTGATTCCCGTTCCTGTCAGCGATTGCGGTTCCAGCGTCAACAATTCGACGCCGTGTTTGCCGGCTAGCTGCGAAACCGCATGCAGGTCGTCCGCGGACGTCCAGTTCGTTGCGTCGCGCAGTGCGGGGGCATTTGCCGCGGCAAGCCGTAGCGCAGGCAAGCGCGTCGCCGCCTGCCGCGCCTCGACCAGATTCCGTCGCGCCTGCTCGAGGCGTGTGCGGCTCAACTGCGCGCCGCCCAGATCGGCGCGTTGCCACGCCTGGGTCCCAGCGAGAAAGACAGCGAGCGCGACGAGAAAAGCGAAAGCGAACCGACGCCTCCCGCTCCATGCTTCGGGTGGAAGGCGTGCGTGGGCGAGCCATGTTGCAACGAAGCCGCCGCCATCCGCGTTGGCCAGACGGCCAGCAATCGCACTGTTCATTTTTTACCTCTCGTGTTGTCTGGCTGCGCATTTGCGGTCACCGCGCTTGAGTTCGCCGGCACAGATGCGCTCTTCGAGTCACGCGGAACATCTGCCCAGCGCACGCGCGCTGCGAATTCCACCGCGTCGCGTGCAGCCGGTGAGGCGGGCTGCCCGTTTCCCGGCAACGTTCGATGCAGCTCTTTCATCTCCACGTCCTGCGAACCCGGCACCGCCGCCAGTCGCCGGAGCCACGCGGCGGGAGCGACGTGATTGACGGCCGTCGCGCGAAATTCGGTGTCGTGCGGACGATGCCGCATCTCCTGCACGACGACACCGTCGCTATCGGGTGCATCGTCTTCGCTCAACGCTTCCATCAGATCGAGCAGATGCACGAGCGGTGCCGACGAAATCGCTGCCTGCGCCACACGCGCCTCGCGTTCCCGCGCATCGCGAAGAAGCGTGGCCTGCTCGGCAAGCGGTGCCGCAAGCTGCGCAAGCGAGCGTTCAACAGAAGTGCGTTGATGGTCGAGCCGCGCCCCCTCGAATGCATGCCAGCCGGCCAGCATCAGCGCCGCGACAGCACCTGCGGCTGCCGCACCGGACCACTCGAGCGCGCAGCGTCGTCGAGCCAGGCGTCGGTCACGCTCGCGATACGGCAACAGGTTGAAGCCGGGCGGCTTCCCGCGTCGCGCGACGGGCTTCCGCGGAGCGACTATCTGTGGAAATGGCATGCGCATCACTCCGTGAGCCCGCGCAACGCGAGACCGAATGCAACGGCAAACGCGGGCTCACGCAGCAGATCATCGCGAAGCGGGAGGGTGTCGTCGCCAGGCGGTACGCACTCGAACGGAAGCACCATGCAACCAAGCACGTCGCCCAGATCAGCGGCCGTGAACCCAATGCTCTGGAGCAGCGCGACCTGCCCGCTCAGGACCGCACATCGCACGCCTTCGCCCGCAAGATCGCGAAGCGCGTCGATGAGATCGGCATGCTCGGGCGCCGGATAGCGCATTTCCGCGACGATCGATTCGTCAGCGACACGCCAGCCGTACACGCCTTCGTCGCCAACCCAGATCGCAGCGTATGCATCGGAGTCGTCGAGTTCGAGCGAAGCCGCATGGCGCATCGCCCGCAATGCGGCGTGCGGTTCGCCATCGATCGCGGTAAGCGTGATGCCCGCGGCCGCGGCGCATTCCATGCGCGCCTCGAGGTGCGTTCTCGTGGTTGCCGCGATGGTCACGCAGCCTCTGCGCTGCGGCGATTCGTCGATGAACCAGTCGACCGCGAGCGCATGCCGCTCGATGCCCGCGACGCGCTCCGCCTCGGCCATGACGGCCGGCTCGAGCGCGGCAAGCGCGTGATCGCCCACGAACGATCGATGAGGCGTGGCGAGGTTCGCGACAGGCACCGAGGTTGTCATCGTGGCCGACGCGGGCATGGCCATCGCGCACCGGAACAGGTGCGTGCTGATATCCCGCGGCAGTTGTGCAAAAAGAGCGCGTAGCGCTGTGCTCACCGCCGTGCGATTGACGATCTCCGCGCCCGCCAGCGCACCCGCGAACAATGGCTCAACGGCGATGAATTCGAGCCGTACGGAGTTGCCGCTTCCCCCGCGCTGGCTCAACGCGACGAGCCTGATTTCCTGCTGACCGATATCGATGCCCGCTGCAAAACGGCGCATCACCGGCATCCACGCATTTCTGAGCGTCATGACGCCTCCCTTCAGAACCGCGCGCCGAACCATTCGGACGCGACGGCAGGAAGAATTCTGCTCAGCGGCCACCCCACGCGATACTCGGCCGGATGGCTAACGCGGCCTCGCGCACGCCCCGCGCGCAGGCAAAACAGCTACAGTTAGATCATCCCCTGCGCGGCGCGCCGTCCGGGCGTAAGCACGCCGAAAGCTTCCGGTCCGGGCAGCTATAATCGCGGGACTGTTTTTCTGGTATTCATATGCAATCTTCGTCGCCTGCGTCCCCGCCGCCTGTCCCGCCAAAGCGCAAACGTCCGCTGTGGCTCACGATCATCCTGGGCTTCGCGGGTCTCGTCATTGCGGGCATCGTGAGCGCGGGGCTCGTGCTGGGCTATGCGCTCGTCGTTGCAACACCGAATCTGCCTTCGCTCGAGGCGCTGACCGATTACCGCCCCAAGGTGCCGTTGCGCATCTACACGGCCGACCACGTGCTGATCGGTGAGTTCGGCGAGGAGCGGCGCGACATCGTGCACATTCAGGATGTGCCGGACAGTCTGAAGAAAGCGGTGCTCGCCATCGAAGACGCGCGCTTCTACGACCACGGCGGCGTCGATCTCGAGGGCATCGCGCGGGCGGGCTTCGTCGCGCTGTCGAACGGCCATGCCACGCAGGGCGCAAGCACGATCACGATGCAGGTCGCGCGCAACTTCTTTCTGTCGAGCGAAAAGACGTACACGCGCAAGATCTACGAGATGCTGCTCGCCTACAAGATCGAGTCGAAACTCACGAAAGACCAGATTCTCGAGGTGTACATGAATCAGATCTATCTCGGTCAGCGTGCATACGGTTTCGCGAGCGCGGCGCACGTATATTTCGGCAAGGACCTGAAAGACCTGTCGCTCGCCGAATCGGCGATGCTCGCGGGGCTGCCGAAAGCGCCGTCTGCCTATAACCCGGTCGTCAATCCGAAGCGCGCAAAGGTGCGGCAGGAATACATCCTCACGCGCATGCTGGATTTGCACTACATCACGCAGGCGCAGTACGACGCCGCGGCAAGGCAACCGCTCATCGTGAAGGGCGCCGGCCGGGAATTCAGCGTGCACGCGGAATACGTCGCGGAAATGGTGCGGCAGATGATGTACGCGCAGTATCGCGAGGAAGCGTACACGCGCGGTTTCAACGTGGTGACCACCATCGATTCGGCCGACCAGGACGTCGCGTATCGCGCCCTTCGCAAAGGGCTGATGGACTATGAGCGGCGCCATGGTTATCGCGGGCCCGAAGCGTTCATCGAACTGCCGTCGGATGCCAGCGACCGCGAACAGGCCATCGAAGACGCGTTGCTCGAACACCCGGACAACGGGGAAATCATCGCTGCGGTCGTCACGTCGGCGAATCCGAAACAGGTGCAGGCCACGTTCATCGACGGCAACTCGGTCACGATCGAGGGCGACAACCTGCGCTTCGCCTCGTTTGCGCTCGGCGCGCGCGCGCAGCCGAACCAGCGCGTGCGCCCCGGCGCCATCATCCGCGTCGTGAGAAACGAAGACGGCAACTGGTCGATCACGCAGTTGCCGCAGGTAGAAGGCGCGTTCGTGTCGGTCGTTCCGCAGGATGGCGCGATCCGCGCGCTGGTCGGCGGTTTCGACTTCAACAAGAACAAGTTCAATCACGTCACACAGGCATGGCGTCAGCCGGGGTCGAGCTTCAAGCCGTTCATCTATTCGGCTTCGCTCGAAAAAGGACTCGGACCGGCGACGATCATCAACGACGCCCCGCTCTTCTTCAGCGCCGCCGAAACAGGTGGCCAGGCGTGGGAGCCGAAGAACTATGGCGGCGGCTTCGATGGGCCGATGACCATGCGCACCGCGCTGCAGAAGTCGAAGAACCTCGTGTCGATCCGCATCCTGAACCACATCGGCACGAAGTACGCGCAGCAGTACATCACGCGTTTTGGTTTCGACGCGGATCGTCATCCGGCCTATCTGCCGATGGCACTCGGCGCCGGGCTCGTGACGCCATTGCAGATGGCCGGCGCTTTTTCGGTGTTCGCGAACGGCGGATACCGGATCAATCCGTATCTGATCGCGGAAGTGACCGATCAGCGCGGCGTGGTCGTGGCGCATGCCCAGCCGCTCGTCGCGGGACAAAGCGCGCCGCATGCCATCGAGCCGCGCAACGCTTACGTGATGAACAGCCTGCTGCTGAGCGTCGCGCAGCACGGCACGGGCGCGAAAACCAACGTCCTGAAGCGCACCGATCTCGCCGGCAAGACGGGCACGACGAACGACTCACGCGACGCATGGTTCGCCGGTTATCAGCACACGCTGACCGCGATCGCATGGATCGGCTACGACAACCCGCGCAGCCTCGGCGACAAGGAAACGGGCGGCGGCCTCGCGTTGCCGGTATGGGTCGACTACATGGGCCGCGCGCTAAAGGGCGTGCCCGAGTACAAGATGCCGATGCCGGAAGACGTGGTGACGATTGGCGACGAACTGTACTTCGACGACTTCACGCCCGGACACGGATTTGTGTCGACGGTAGGCGTGAGCCAGGCGACGCTCGATGAAGCGAGTGGCGCATCGGCCGCTGCACCCGAGCAGGTAGGCGAACAGGAAAAGCAGGACATCATGAAGCTGTTCAGGGGACATTGACGCGGGCGACGGGGGCCGCCCGTTCGCCGCTGTCAGCGCGATGCTCCGTTGCCTCTCGATACAAACCCGAGCGCCGCGTCGAACGTTCAGGGCTCAAACGTCACCGTCTCGCCTGCCTGCTGCGTCGCGTAGTCCGACAGCGCGGAGAAAAATTCAGTGCCGTTGCGCGTATCGCGCCACGCGTTGTCGGTGAAGCGGAAATGGAATCCGCCCGCTTTCGCGGCGATCCAGATTTCGCGCATCGGCGGCTGAAGATTCACGATGATCTTCGTCTTGTTCTCGAATTCGAGCGTCAAAACATTGCCGCTTCGTTCGAATTCGATATCGGCATCGGTGTCGTCGATGGCGCGCTCCACAGCGGCCAGAACGGCCTCCGCGCGGGTCAGGTATTCACTGTCGGACATGCTAAACTCCAGCGATTAATCATTCAGGGACAGTCATGCGAGTCGCATTCAGGATGAGCGCGGCGGCGCCCCGCGCGATTGTAGCGGCTTTAGCCATTTTCGCAGGCGCGACGCTCGGCGGATGCGGCCAACGCGGCGCGCTCTACCTGCCTACAGTACCGCCATTGCCAGCAAAACCCAACGAGCAGACGCAACCGCCTTCACCCGACGAAGTCCGGCCCGACGCGGAGACCGCTTCGGGTGACATGTCGACATCGAAGGGTGTAGTCGGCACCGTACCTGACACCTCGGGTAATCCGCTTTCGTTGTCGCCGGATAGCGAACTTCGCACCGCACCCGCCGCGGGCGCATCGCCGGCAACAGCGCGTCCGGCTTCCGGCACCTCTTCCGATCAATAAGACTCTCGCATGACTTCATCCGCATTTGCCTACGTCGATGGCGTACTCCACGCCGAGGGCGTCTCCGTCGTTTCGCTCGCCGAACAGTTCGGCACGCCGCTTTACGTCTATTCCCGCGCCGCGCTCACCGAGGCGTGGAACGCGTACGCCGGTGCGTGCGCCGGACGCCGCGCGAAGGTTCACGTCGCGGTGAAAGCGAACAGCAATCTCGCCGTGCTCAACGTGTTCGCGCGCCTCGGCGCGGGCTTCGACATCGTGTCCGGCGGCGAACTCGCCCGCGTGCTCGCAGCGGGCGGCAACGCCGCGAACGTGGTGTTTTCGGGCGTCGGCAAAAGCACGGCCGAAATGCGCGAAGCGCTCGCGGCCGGCGTGAAATGCTTCAACGTCGAATCGATTCCCGAACTCGATCGTCTCAACGAGGTCGCCGGATCGATGGGCAAGAAAGCGCCCGTGTCGCTGCGCGTGAACCCGGACGTCGACGCGAAAACGCATCCGTATATTTCCACCGGTCTCAAATCGAACAAGTTCGGCGTGGCATTCGAAGACGCGCGCGCCACGTATCGCGCCGCCGCCGCGATGCCGAACCTCGAGGTGGTCGGCATCGACTGCCACATCGGCTCGCAGATCGCCGAAATCGCGCCCTATCTCGACGCAATCGACAAGCTGCTCGAACTCGTCGAACAGATCGAATCGGACGGCATGACGATCCGTCACGTCGACGTGGGCGGCGGCCTCGGCATCGTCTACGACGACGAAACGCCGCCGGATATCGGCAACTTCGTGCGCACGTTGCTCGATCGCATCGAGGAGCGCGGTCATGGTCACCGTGAGGTGTATTTCGAACCCGGCCGCTCGCTGGTCGGCAACGCGGGCGTGCTGCTCACGCGCATCGAATTCCTGAAGCCGGGCGCGGAAAAGAACTTCGCGATCGTCGATGCGGCGATGAACGATCTGGCACGTCCGGCGATGTACGAAGCGTTCCACCGGATCGAAGCCGCCGTACAGCGCGACGGCCAGCCGGTTCAGGTGTACGACGTCGTCGGCCCGGTCTGCGAAAGCGGCGACTGGCTCGGCCGCGACCGGCAGCTTGCCGTCGAACCGGGCGATCTGCTCGTGATCCGCTCCGCTGGCGCCTACGCGTTTGCGATGAGCTCGAACTACAACACGCGTCCTCGCGCGGCCGAAGTGATGGTCGACGGGGACAAGGTACACATCGCGCGTGCCCGTGAGGAAGTGAAAGCGCTCTTCGCAGGCGAATCGCTGCTGCCGGACTGATCGCGTCCGCGCATCTGTCTGTCGCCCATAAAAAAATCGATGCCCTCACCGGCATCGATTTTTTTTGTTCCCACATCTAGCGTCGTCGCGAGACTTTCCGTTTCGTGAACCGCTCCCGCAGCCACACGAGCAGGCGCCAGCCGAGCAGCGCGATCACGATCGCGCCGTAAATCTTCGGCAGCAGCAGGTCGTGCTTGCCCGCCTTCATCCACCAGAAATGCAGGATCGCGAGCGCGGCAATCACATAGATCGCGCGATGCAGTATCTGCCAGCGGCGTCCGAGCTTGCGCA
>CALFSF010000575.1 GCA_937917025.1 uncultured Paraburkholderia sp. | reverse complement strand
AATCTACAGCCAGATCCTGCAGGCGGCGCGCGCCGGCCTGACGGTCGTCGTCGCGAGCTCGGAGATCGACGAGCTGATGCTGATGTGCGACCGCATTCTCGTGCTGTGTGAAGGGCGCGCGGCCGGCGTGCTGGAGCGTGCGGCGTTTTCCGCCGGACAGCTCGTGAAGCTGGCCTCGCCCTGACCGACCCGGAGACAGAGAACATGCTGAAAGCGAATGAACCGGCTCAGACCCCGGCCCTCGATACGCTGCCCGATTCGCGGCAACGACGTCTGCGGGCCTGGCTGACCAACGTCAAATACTACCTGGGGCTGATCGTGCTGATCGCGCTGGGCGCGCTGACCTCGCCGCATGCGGCGGACGGCAGCAACATCTTTCTGTCGGCGGCGAATTTCTCGGACGTGTTCCGTCAGGTCGCGAACGTCGGCGTGATGTCGGTCGGCATGACGCTCGTGATCATCACCGCCGGAATCGACCTGTCGGTCGGCTCGGTGATGGGCTTCGGCAGCGTGCTCACCGCGATCCTGCTGACGACGCCCGGCTCGAACACCGCGTCCTGGACCGCGCTCGGGCTCGACGCGGTGAGCATCTTCATCATCGTCTGCGGCGTGGGCGGCTTGCTCGCCCGGCGTACGCGGGGTCATATGCAAGGCGCGGGCGCGGGTGTTCACGCGCGGCGGCGCCATGGCCTGCGCATGGCGGTGGCGCTCGCCTGCGCACTCTTCGCGTGTGCGTATGCGTGGCACCAGTTGCCGGTCAAGGTTTCGCTGTGGACGGTCCTGTGGATGGTGCCGCTCGCGGGCCTCGCAATCGGCGCGCTGAACGGCTGGATCATCACGCGTGGCCGGATGCAGCCGTTCATCGTCACGCTCGCCGCGATGGTCGGCGTAATGGGCGTGGCGCGCCTCGTGGCGGGGCAGGACACGGCCGTCTATTCGATCTACAGCGGTAGCAATGCGACCACGGACATCGAACTGCTGCGCGCGCTGCTGTTCGGCGTGGTGCCGGTGCCCGCGCTCTTTTTCGTCGTGATCGCATTGATCGCGGATTTCGTGTTGAACCGGACCGTGTTCGGCAAGTACCTGTACGCGATCGGCGGCAACGAGAAATGCGCGCGCATTTCCGGCCTCAGGGTCGATCGCAACAAGATCGCTGCGTATGCGATCTCCGGGATGCTGTCGGCGCTCGTCGGCGTGCTGTACGCGGCGCAATACCGGCAGGGCAAGGCGGACGCGGGCGTCGGCTGGGAACTCGACGCGATCGCCGCAGTGGTGATCGGCGGCACGAGCCTGATGGGCGGCGTGGGACGGATCGCGGGGACGGTAGCCGGCGTGCTGATCTTCGGCTTTCTCGGCAACATCCTGCTGCTCAACAACATCGACAGCAACACGCAGCTCGTGATGAAAGGGCTGATCATCGTGGTCGCCGTGTTCCTGCAGCAGACGCGCATGAATCCGCAGACGATGTTCGCGCGCTTCAGCGGGCACAAGGGCGTGATTGCGACGCCGGCGCAACGGCAGACGCAATCGTCAGGGAGCGGGGCGGAGAAGCGTTGAGGCGTGGCCTGGCGTGGCCGCGTGAGGCGCGTGTATTGACCTTAACGCGCGAGTTCGACGATTCGCGTGCCGGCGAGCCGGTCGTGCAGGAACTGCCGGCTCGCGCCGCAACGACCGGTGGCGGCCCACAGCACGAACCAGATGGCCGCGACGATGAGCGTCTGCGGCACGGCGAGACCCACGAGCGGATGCAGCGCGAGCGGCGGCAGGAACCACAGCCACGCGAGCACGTAGCGCACGATCGCGCGCGGCGCGGACACGGGCGCACCGTCGGCGCCGACAAGGCGCAGGCGCCAGGTTTTCATCGGCAGCGTCTGGCCGCCGTGCGTCCAGAACCAGACGAAATACGCGCCGACCACGAAACCCACCCAGGCGGCGAGCAGGTTGTGATGCGTGAGGCCGTTGCGTTGCTGCGTCAGCGTGCTGAACAGATAGCCAGCGATGAACACGATGCCGAACAGGATCACGCCTTCGTAGAGCATCGTCGCGAGGCGGCGGCGCACGGTCGGTGCGGGCGTCGGGCGATCGGAAGTCAGGTCGGCGGAAGTGGACGGGCTGGACACGGATCGTTGGACGCGAGGAGAGGGCTCAGGAGCCGTTGAAGATCGACGGCGCTTCGGCGGGCGAAACCGGCTGCGGCGTCGCTGGAATGAAGCTGCCGGCGGGCGTCGTGCCCGGCGGAAGGGCGCTGGATGACGGCAACGGTACACCCGCAGCCGATGCGGCGGATGCCGGGAGTGCCGGCAATGCCGGCGCGGCAGCGCTCGCGCCGCGCCCGTTCACCAGCCGGTCGATGTCCTTGACTTCGGACTTGCCGGTCGGCGGCGCGCTGACGACGGTCGGCCGGCGCTTGTGCTCGCTCGCGGCCAGCCGCTCCTTCTGTTCTTCCGGCAGTTGCTGGTAGGCCTTCCACGCATTGCGGCGCGCCTCGCGCGGCAGTTCCTTCGACGCCTGGTAATTCTCCCGCGCGACACGCCGTTGTTCGGGTGTGATGCGGGTCCATTCGGTCATCTGCTCGTGGAGGCGTTTTTGCGCTTCAGGCGACATCCTCGCGTACCGCGACGCGATCTTGATCCATTTACGCTTGCGCGCATCGCTGAAGGTGTCCCACTGGCTGGCGAACGGCGCGAGCGCGACGCGCTCGGCTTCGGTGAGGCGGGACCACGAAAGCGGGTTCTTGCTGGCGATCCCCTGCAGGTCGACCCCCAGCGAAGGCGCGGACGACGAAGCCGGCGCGCCGGCAGCGGGCGCCGAAGCGGACACGGGTTGGGGATTGAAACGTGGCCAGGTTGCGGCGAACGACACCAGCGCCGCGATCACGCATCCGGAGACAACGGCGAGGCCACGCTTGTAACTCACCCGAACGGCCCCCGCTCAGCGCGCGCGCGACAGATACGCGTTGAACCCGTGATCCAGGTACGCGTTGAGCGGCAGATCGTCGCTCAGCATGGCGGCGTCGATATCGGCGAGTTCGGCGGTGCGCTGCTGGTCTTCCCAGTAGGCAATCGCCACGAGGCTCACGACCAGCGCGGCGAGCGGCCACGCGAGCGCGAAACGGCGCAGCGGCGAGCGGCGCGGCTTGCGGGCGGCGCCCAATTCCGGCGCCGGGGCGTGAGCCGCCATGCCGGCGGCAGCGCCGGCGAAAGCCGGCACGAACACCGGCGCCGGTTCGGCTTTCTTGCGGGCGAGCGCGGTGCGGCGCGCCGCGGCGAGCCGATCGACGGTGGCGGACGGGAGAGCGGCGGTATTTTCGTCGAGCGCACGGCGCAGCTGCCGCGCAAATTCGAGTTCTTTCGTATCGGGAGCGGAGCTCATAGCGTGATTCCTTTGGCCCTGAGCGCGTGCGCCAGCGTGTGGGTGGCCCGCGAGCAGTGCGTTTTCACACTGCCCTCCGAACAGCCCATGGCGGCGGCGGTCTCAGCGACATCCATATCTTCCCAGTAACGCATGAGAAAGGCCTCCCGTTGACGTGCAGGCAGTTTCTGGATTTCTTCGTCGATCAGTTGCAGGACCTGTTCGCGCGCGAGACGCTGTTCGCTGCTCTCCGCCGCAGCCGATCCCTCCTGGGCCTCGAAGGTTTCCAGCAGGTCGAAATCGTCGTCATCGGCGCCGCCGAGCGACGAGAACAGGCTGACCCACGTATTCCGCACTTTCTGCCGGCGGAAGTGGTCGTGCATCGTATTCTGGAGAATACGCTGAAACAAAAGCGGGAGTTCGGCCGAAGGACGGTCGCCGTATTTTTCGGCGAGCTTGATCATCGCGTCCTGCACGATATCGAGCGCGGCGTCATCATCCCGCACGGCGTAGACCGTCTGCTTGAATGCGCGCCTCTCGACGCCCGCCAGAAAATCGGCGAGTTCCTTGTCTGATGCCATCCGTTTGGGGGTCGGCGCAGCGGGCGTGCGCGTAATCGGTCGAAAAATGTCGTAAAACCCGCGGATGCTAACAAACTTTTGCCCGCGCCAGGGAAAAGAGGGCGCCGGCTGCCCGCGACGGTAAAACGTGCCTGTCCGCTTCCCGGAACGTGCCGCGCCGCGGAAATATCTGCTTGACCAATATCGCGACAGCGGATATCGTCAACGGTTCGCAACATAAGTGACCTGTCTCATTTGAGGTGTGGCCCAAGAAGCTCACCTGTCAAACTGGACGCGCCGCTTGAACCCGAGCCACAAGCCCGGCAGAGAGCACCCGATCAATTTTTTGCCGAAAATTCGAAAGGTGAACAATGAATATGCCCAGCGCGGAATTCTCCACGTCGGATACGACTCCCCCTCACGAAGCTGACTCTATCGGCGCCACCGTGCTCATGAAGGCACTGGCCGACGAAGACGTCGAATTCATCTGGGGCTATCCCGGCGGCTCGGTACTCTACATCTACGACGAGCTGTACAAGCAGGACAAGTTCCAGCACGTTCTCGTGCGCCATGAACAGGCCGCGGTTCACGCCGCCGACGCCTACGCGCGCTCGACCGGCAAGGTCGGCGTCTGTCTCGTGACCTCCGGTCCCGGCGTCACCAATGCGGTGACGGGCATCGCCACCGCCTACATGGATTCGATTCCGATGGTCGTGATCAGCGGGCAGGTTCCGACCGCCGCGATCGGCCAGGATGCGTTCCAGGAGTGCGATACGGTCGGCATCACGCGTCCGTGCGTGAAGCACAACTTCCTCGTGAAGGACGTGCGCGACCTCGCCGCCACCGTCAAGAAAGCGTTCTTTATCGCCCGTACCGGCCGGCCCGGCCCGGTGCTCATCGACATTCCGAAAGACGTGTCGAAGACGCCTTGCCAGTACGAGCCGCTCAAGAGCGTCTCGCTGCGCTCGTATAACCCGGTCACGAAGGGCCACTCCGGCCAGATCCGCAAGGCGGTCGCCTTGCTGCTGTCGGCGCAGCGTCCGTATATCTACACCGGCGGCGGCATCATCCTCGCGGATGCGTCGCGCGAGCTGAACCAGTTCGCCGATCTGCTCGGTTACCCGGTCACCAACACGCTGATGGGTCTGGGCGGCTACCGCGCGAGCGACAGGAAATTCCTCGGCATGCTCGGCATGCACGGCACGTACGAAGCCAACATGGCGATGCAGCACTGCGACGTGCTGATCGCGATCGGCGCGCGTTTCGACGACCGTGTGATCGGCGATCCCGCGCACTTCGCGTCGCGGCCGCGCAAGATCATCCATATCGACATCGATCCTTCTTCCATCTCCAAGCGCGTCAAGGTCGACATTCCGATCGTCGGCGACGTGAAGGAAGTGCTGAAGGAATTGATCGAGCAGTTGCAGACGGCCGAGCATGGCCCCGACACCGCGGCGCTCGCCGGCTGGTGGAAGGACATCGAGGCCTGGCGCGCGAAGGACTGCCTGAAGTTCGACCGCAAGAGCGAGATCATCAAGCCGCAGTACGTGGTGGAAAAGGCGTGGGAGCTGACCGACGGCAATGCCTTCGTGTGTTCCGACGTCGGCCAGCATCAGATGTGGGCGGCGCAGTTCTACCGCTTCAACAAGCCGCGCCGCTGGATCAATTCCGGTGGCCTCGGCACGATGGGCTTCGGCCTGCCGGCCGCGATGGGCGTGAAGATGGCGCACCCGGACGACGACGTGCTCTGCATCACGGGCGAAGGCTCGATCCAGATGTGCATCCAGGAACTCTCCACCTGCAAGCAGTACGACACGCCGGTGAAGATCATTTCGCTGAACAACCGCTATCTGGGCATGGTGCGCCAGTGGCAGCAGATCGAATACAGCAAGCGCTATTCGCATTCGTACATGGATGCGCTGCCCGACTTCGTGAAGCTCGCCGAAGCCTATGGACACGTCGGCATGCGCATCGAAAAGACCGCGGATGTCGAACCGGCGTTGAAGGAAGCGCTGCGCCTGAAAGATCGCACGGTGTTTCTCGATTTCCAGACCGATCCGACCGAAAACGTCTGGCCGATGGTTCAGGCCGGCAAGGGCATCACGGAGATGCTCATGGGTTCGGAAGATCTATAACGACCGTTTCTGACGCTGGCTTCGTCGCGCGCGCCTTCACAAAGGGCGGCAGCGGACGAAGCGGCGCGAACCGGCCCGCATACATCGATACATCGACATCTGGAAGAAGCGAAACATGAGACACATTATTTCAGTGCTGCTGGAAAACGAACCGGGCGCGCTGTCGCGCGTGGTCGGTCTTTTTTCGGCACGCGGCTACAACATTGAAACCTTGACGGTGGCCCCGACCGAAGACCATTCGCTGTCGCGCATGACCATCGTTTCCATTGGCTCGGACGACGTGATCGAACAGATCACGAAGCATCTGAACCGCCTGATCGAGGTGGTGAAAGTGGTCGACCTTACCGAGGGCGCCCATATCGAGCGAGAGCTGATGTTGATCAAGGTAAGGGCGGTCGGCAAGGAGCGTGAGGAGATGAAACGGATGTCGGATATTTTCCGCGGCCGCATCATCGACGTCACCGAAAAGACCTACACGATCGAACTGACGGGCGCGAGCGGCAAGCTCGATGCCTTCATCGAAGGGCTCGACGCTACCGCGATTCTCGAAACGGTCCGCACGGGCAGCTCGGGGATCGGGCGCGGCGAACGCATTCTGAAGGTGTGACGCCGTTTGCATCGATCACGGCCGGATCCGCGCGCCGTCCATGACGCGAATCCGGCCAGCAGCACACAACACGCAGTACCTGAATCTCTCTGAATATCGCCAAGGAACGAACATGAAAGTTTTCTACGACAAGGACGCCGACCTCTCCCTCATCAAAGGCAAGCAGGTCACCATCATCGGCTATGGCTCGCAAGGCCATGCTCACGCGCTGAACCTGAAGGAAAGCGGCGTGAACATCACGGTCGGTCTGCGCAAGGGCGGCGCATCGTGGAGCAAGGCTGAGAACGCCGGCCTGAAGGTCAAGGAAGTCGCCGAAGCCGTGAAGGGCGCGGACGTCGTCATGATGCTGCTGCCGGACGAGCAGATCGCCGAAGTCTACGCAAAGGAAGTGCACGCGAACGCGAAGCAGGGCGCAGCCCTCGCATTCGCACACGGCTTCAACGTGCATTACGGCCAGGTGATCCCGCGCGCGGATCTGGACGTCATCATGATCGCGCCGAAGGCGCCGGGCCACACGGTTCGCGGCACGTATTCGCAAGGCGGCGGCGTGCCGCACCTGATCGCGGTCGCGCAGGACAAGTCGGGCGCAGCCCGTGACATCGCGCTGTCGTACGCGGCGGCCAACGGCGGCGGCCGTGCCGGCATCATCGAAACGAACTTCCGCGAAGAAACCGAAACCGACCTGTTCGGCGAACAAGCCGTGCTGTGCGGCGGTACGGTCGACCTGATCAAGGCCGGCTTCGAAACGCTGGTGGAAGCAGGCTACGCGCCGGAAATGGCGTACTTCGAATGCCTGCACGAACTGAAGCTG
Source organism: uncultured Paraburkholderia sp. (assembly GCA_937917025.1). GTDB lineage: Bacteria > Pseudomonadota > Gammaproteobacteria > Burkholderiales > Burkholderiaceae > Paraburkholderia. The sequence continues at coordinate 10,189 of CALFSF010000575.1, read as the reverse complement.
ATCGTCGACCTGATCTACGAAGGCGGCATCGCGAACATGAACTACTCGATCTCGAACAACGCCGAATACGGCGAGTACGTGACGGGTCCGAAGATCGTGACGGCCGAAACGAAAAAGGCGATGAAGCAGGTTCTCACCGACATTCAGACGGGCGAGTACGCGAAGAGCTTCATCATCGAAAACCGCGCTGGCGCGCCGACGCTGCAATCGCGTCGCCGTCTGACGGCCGAGCACCAGATCGAAACGGTCGGTGCGAAGCTGCGCTCGATGATGCCGTGGATCGCTGCGAACAAGCTCGTCGACCAGTCGAAGAACTAGGCCAGCGCTGCATTCGTCCGGTTTGTGCGTTCGCAGCAATCGCGAACGCATTGCCGGATGTTCTCAAAAGCCGCCCAGGTGTGATGAACCCTGGGCGGCTTTTGCTATCCTACGGTTTTACAAAAATACTGAAGCCACTCATGAATTACCCTCATCCGATCATCGCGCGCGAAGGCTGGCCGTTCATCGCCATCGCGGCCGTCGTTGCGTTGTTGATCCATGCCATCGCGGGGTTCGGCTTTGCATGGCCGTTCTGGCTGATCCTGATTTTCATCGTTCAGTTCTTCCGCGATCCGGCTCGCCCGATTCCCACGCAGGCCAACGCCGTGCTGTGTCCCGCCGACGGCCGCATCGTCGCCGTCGAAACAGCGCGTGACCCGTACGCCAACCGCGAAGCGCTGAAGATCAGCGTGTTCATGAATGTGTTCAACGTTCACTCGCAACGCTCGCCGGTGGATGGCGCGATCTCGAAGGTCGAATATTTTCCGGGTGCCTACCTGAACGCCGCGGTCGACAAGGCGTCGCTCGAGAACGAGCGCAATGCGCTGGTGATCGAGACGGCGAGCGGCCAGACGGTCACGTCGGTGCAGATCGCGGGTCTCATCGCACGCCGGATTCTTTGCTATGTGCGTGCTGGCGAACCGCTCACGCGCGGGCAACGCTATGGCTTCATCCGTTTCGGTTCGCGTGTCGATGTATATCTACCGGTGGGCAGCCGTCCGCGCGTATCGATTGGCGAGAAAGTATCTGCCTCGTCGACGATCCTCGCTGAACTATAACGCGGCACAAGGAGGTTTCGATGGCCGCATTCAAACCGCGTCGACCGCGCAGCGCCGGCCCGCAGCCCAGGCCTTTTCGCCGTAACAAGCCGGTCCAGGAGCCGGGCATCGTCGACAGCCGGCGTGCCGCGCGCCAGCAGTTCCTGCGCAAGCGCGGCATCTATCTGCTGCCGAACGCCTTCACGACCGCCGCGCTCTTCTGCGGCTTCTTCGCCGTCGTGCAGGCGATGAACGTGCGCTTCGAAATCGCGGCGATCGCGATCTTCGTGGCGATGGTGCTCGACGGCATGGACGGCCGCGTCGCGCGCATGACGCATACGCAGAGCGCGTTCGGCGAACAGTTCGACAGCCTCTCGGACATGGTGTCGTTCGGCGTCGCGCCGGCGCTCGTGATGTACGAATGGATCCTGAAGGACCTCGGCCGGTGGGGCTGGCTCGCGGCGTTCGTGTACTGCTCGGGCGCGGCGCTGCGGCTTGCGCGCTTCAACACGAACATCGGCGTGGTCGACAAGCGCTTCTTCCAGGGCATGCCGAGTCCGGCCGCGGCGGCGCTGATCGCGGGCTTCGTGTGGCTCGCCACCGATAACCGCGTGCCGCTGAAGCTCGTCTGGCTGCCGTGGGTCGCGTTCGTGCTGACGATCTATGCAGGCGTGACGATGGTGTCGAACGCGCCGTTCTACAGCGGCAAGGCGCTCGACGTGCGGCATCGCGTGCCGTTCGGCGTGATCCTGCTGGTCGTGATGGCGTTCGTGCTGGTGTCGTCCGATCCGCCGTTGATGCTGTTCGGCCTCTTCGTGCTGTACGGGCTGTCGGGCTATGTGTTCTGGGGCTACCAGACGCTCCGGGGCAGGGCGAACCCGGCCCGTTCGTCCCAGCGCGATCACTGAACCCTGTCTGGCGTGGCAGGAAGCCAGGACAAAGCGGCGGCCCCCTGGCTGCCGCCTCCCGTTTCGGGCACCGGGTGCACCGCTAATTGCGCGATTTCCGGATTGCCGCTATAGTCGCCGACATGGTTATTTTCACGTTCCCCATCCTGTCTCTTCAAGCCGGTGCGCCCCTATGCGCACTAGCGCTAGCGCGCCTGCCGCGCTGACTGTTTTCGCCCTCCGTCTGCCTCGTCTGTTGTTTAGCGTCGCCAGCGGTGGCGCAAACACCCGAATTCCGTATCTTCATCCCCACATTTGATTGAGTCCCGGAGACCCGACATGGCAGACAAGCTGATCATATTCGACACGACGTTGCGCGACGGCGAGCAGTCGCCGGGTGCGTCGATGACGAAGGAAGAAAAAATCCGTATCGCGAGGCAGCTCGAACGGATGAAAGTGGACGTCATCGAAGCCGGTTTCGCCGCCAGCTCGAACGGCGATTTCGATTCGATCCACACGATCGCCTCGATGATCAAGGACAGCACGATCTGCTCGCTCGCCCGCGCGAACGACAAGGACATCCAGCGCGCCGCCGATGCGTTGAAGCCCGCCAGCCACTTCCGCATCCACACGTTCATCGCGACGTCGGCGTTGCACATGGAAAAGAAGCTGCGCATGACGCCGGAACAGGTGTTCGAGCAGGCGAAACTCGCGGTGCGTTTCGCACGCAAGTTCACGGACGACGTCGAGTTCTCGCCGGAAGACGGCAGCCGCACGGATATGGATTTTCTGTGCCGCGTGCTCGAAGCGGTGATCGCCGAAGGCGCGACCACGATCAATATCGCCGACACCGTCGGCTACGGCGTGCCGGAACTGTACGGCAAGCTCGTGAAGGATCTGCGCGAGCGCATCCCGAACTCGCACAAGGCGGTGTTCTCCGTGCACTGCCACAACGATCTCGGCATGGCCGTGGCGAACTCGCTGGCGGGTGTGCAGATCGGCGGCGCGCGCCAGGTCGAATGTACGATCAACGGTCTCGGCGAGCGCGCGGGCAATACGTCGCTCGAGGAAATCGTCATGGCCGTGAAGACCCGCAAGGATTACTTCGGCCTCGATCTGGGCATCGACACGACGCAGATCGTGCCGGCATCGAAGCTCGTCTCGCAGATCACGGGTTTTGTCGTGCAGCCGAACAAGGCCGTGGTGGGCGCGAACGCGTTTGCCCACGCGTCCGGCATTCACCAGGACGGCGTGCTGAAGGCGCGCGACACGTACGAAATCATGCGTGCCGAAGACGTGGGCTGGAGCGCGAACAAGATCGTGCTCGGCAAGCTGTCGGGCCGTAACGCATTCAAGCAGCGTCTGCAGGAACTGGGCATTTCGCTCGAAAGCGAAGGCGAGCTGAACACGGCGTTCGCGCGCTTCAAGGAGCTCGCCGACCGCAAGGCGGAAATCTTCGACGAGGACATCATCTCGATCGTGACGGAAGAATCCGCTGAGGCTCACGAAAAGGAACATTACAGGTTCGTTTCGCTGTCGCAGCACTCGGAAACGGGCGAGCAGCCGCACGCGAAGATCGTGTTCTCGATGGAAGGCAAGGAAGTGACCGGCGAAGCGCGCGGCAACGGTCCGGTCGACGCCACGTTGAACGCGATCGAAACCGAAGTGGGCAGCGGCTCGGAGCTGCTGCTTTACTCGGTGAACGCGATCACGACGGGCACGCAGGCGCAGGGCGAAGTGACGGTGCGCCTGTCGAAGAGCGGCCGCATCGTGAACGGCGTCGGCACCGATCCGGATATCGTCGCGGCTTCCGCGAAAGCGTATATCTCGGCGCTCAACAAGCTGTACTCGAACGTCGACAAGCTGAATCCGCAGCGTTCATAACGTCATTGACCGCGGGGCGCCGATCCGCGCTTTCCGTGTGTACGTTCAGACGAAACCCCGTGCCCCATAAGGGCACGGGGTTTTCAGTTTCCGGGGTCGCGTTGCGCGTCGCCCGGGTAGCCGGATGCGCCGACCTTGATGCGTCCGTCGTCGAGCGAGAAGATCCAGCCATGCACGAGCGGCGCCGGCTGGCTTTCGCGCACGATGTCGGTGTCGCGCAGCCGCTGAACCTGCTCCAGCACGTTCAGCTCGGCGAGCCGGTTAAGCCGCGCATCGTCGGACGGCTGAGCGTCCAGTTCGTCGTGATGCGCATGGGCCAGCGCGCGCAGCGGCGCGATGCGCCGGTTGACGTGCGGCAGCTCCGGCGACGGCGGCAGCAGCGCCGCCCGCACGCCGCCGCAACCATAGTGACCGCAGACGATCACGTGCCCGACCTTCAGCACGCGCACCGCGTATTCGAGCACGCTCGAACAGTTGTCGTCGTCGGGTGGAAAGAGATTCGCGATGTTGCGATGGACGAACAGATCCCCCGGCTGGCAAAGCGTGATGGTTTCGGCGGGAACGCGGCTGTCCGAGCAGCCAATCCACAGAACCAGCGGGTTTTGTCCCCGCGACAGGGCCTGGAAAAAATGCGGCTCGCGCGCAACCGTTTCCTCGGCCCATTCGGTATTGGCAGCGAGCATCTGTCTGGGAAGAGTCATCGAAAGCGCCTCCGTATCCGCCGGCGATATACAGGAAAGCCGCCTCAGGGGCGAAGCGGCCGGTGTGCGTATGCTACCAGGACACGATCAGAAGAGACCGCGGCGATCCGGATCGTGCAGCGGGTCCGGGCTTTTCTGCGTGGTCCGCAAAACGCCCTGATCGTCGAAGTAGAAGCTGAACATCATGTACCAGACGTTGTCCTCGAGATACCGGTAGGTCCAGACTTCGCGCTTCATCAGCGGGAAGTACGACGTTTCGACTGGACGGCCGAAGTTGACGAGTACATCGTCGCGCGTCCACTTGCCGACCTCGGCGCGGTAGAACTCGTTGGGTTGCAGCACCTGACGCACGGACAGGATCTTGCCGGCGGCGTCGACGTCCGCGGCGGTGGTGGTTTCGCCCATCGGCTGGGTGGGCCACATCAGGCGCCGGTTGCCGTTCGGCAGGTCGTAGGTTTCCCGCGGCGCGCCGAGGTGGGTGATCAGCGCCGACTGGTCTTCGCCCGGCTGGAACTGCTGCCACGGTTGTGCGCAACCCGTGAGCATCACGGCGCCGAAGCAGGCGCACGCGAGCGCCGCGCGGCGCAGCCGGCCCGCGCGCGCCGGCTGTGACGTCGTTCTGCCCGGGGCAGGCACGGTGAAGAGGCGGTTAAGCATGGATTCCTCCGGTGGCATTCTGGTGGCCTCGCGTTATGTGTTCTGTCAGGAAGCCACGGTATTTTGACACGCGGCGCGGCAAAAGATTTGCCCGCGCTGTATGACGGCGCGCGAGCGCCGGGCGGCCGTCGCTCTTGCCCGGCGACATGCACGCCTCTATGATCCGCGCTTCGGATGAATCAATCGCAGCAGGGGTGACGATGGTGGCGAACTGGATACGAACGGCGCTGGGCGCGCTCGCGGCAGTGTCGGTGACGCTCGCGCACGCGGGCGGCGAGCCGGTGCGTCTTGCGCTGATCGAGGGCATGTCCGGCCCGTTTGCCAACGCGGGCGCGGCGGTGGAGCGGAATCTGCGGCTCGGCGTCGAGCGCGTGAACGCGGCGGGCGGTGTGAAACTGGCGGATGGCGCGCATCCGCTCGAACTCGTCGTGCTGGACAGCAAGGGCAGCGCCGAGGAAGCGCTCGTGCAACTGCGAGCCGCCGCCGACCAGCATATCGGCTACATCCTTCAGGGCAACAGTTCCGCGGTCGCCGCGGCGCTGCTCGGCGCGATCGAAAAGCAGAACGCCCGCGAACCGGACAATCGCGAACTGCTGCTCAACTATTCCGCCGACGATCCCGCGCTCACCAACGCGAACTGCAGCTTCTGGCACTTCCGTTTCGACGCGCACGCCGGCATGCGCATGGATGCGCTCGCCGACGTGATCCAGCGCGACCGGTCGGTGAAGAAAGTCTACCTGCTGAACCAGGATTACAGCTTTGGCCACGACGTCAGCACGCTCGCACGCGAGGCGCTGAAGGCGAAGCGGCCGGATATCGGCATCGTCGGCGACGAATTCCATCCGGTTGGCCGGGTGAAGGATTTCGCGCCTTACATCGCGAAAATCCGCGCGAGCGGCGCGGACGCGGTCGTGACGGGCAACTGGGGCAACGACCTGACGCTGCTCGTCAAGGCGGCGCGCGAGCAGGGGCTCAACACGAAGTTCTACACGTTCTACGGCAACAGCCTGGGCGCGCCGGCGGCGCTCGGCGACGCGGGCGTCGGCCGGGTCGTGGCGGTCGCCGACTGGCACCCGAACGCGGGCGGCGCGGCCTCCGAGGCATGGTACAAGGCGTTCCGCGCCCGTTTTCCCGCTTCCGCCGACGACTATCCGGTGCTGCGCATGGAAATCATGATCGAGATGCTGGCTTCCGCGATGAACAGCGCGGCAAGCGCCCAGCCGGAGGCGGTCGCGAAGGCGCTCGAAGGCAGGAAGTTCGACAACGGTTTTCACGCGTCGTGGATGCGCGCGGAGGATCACCAGTTCATCCAGCCCCTTTATGTGATGGAAATGGAGAAGGCGGGCACGCCGGGGGTGCGTTTCGACAATGAAGGCTCCGGTTATGGCTTTCGCACGGTGCTGGCACTGCCGGCCGCGCGCACCGAGCCATCCACGGTGTGTCGCATGAAACGTCCCTGAACGTGCGCGAACGCCTGTCGGCATGCAGCGTGCCCCGTTGGGCAGGACTGTAAGGAAGGGGTCGCGGGCCGTTCGGGCTGTGCTACAATACGCGCCTTGTTGTAACCCCACGGCACGGCCTTTCTTCCGTGACCGCCTGTTCAGTAATCAAGGAAATCAATATGTCCGCAGTTGAAACAAGCAAGAAGTCCGAGGTCGTCGCGCAATTCGCGCGCGCAGCAAACGACACCGGCTCCCCCGAAGTTCAGGTCGCGCTGCTCACGACCCGTATCAACGAACTGACCGTTCACTTCAAGGCTCACACGAAGGATCACCACAGCCGCCGCGGTCTGCTGCGCATGGTGAGCCGCCGTCGCAAGCTGCTTGACTACCTGAAGGGTAAGGACGCTGACCGTTACCGCGCGCTGATCGAGAAGCTGGGTCTGCGTAAGTAATCGGGTTGGTCTCTCAGCAAGATGCCTGTGTCAGTCAGCTGATACAGGCATTTTGTTTTTGAACGATGCGCTTCATGTGAGGTGCATTGAAGCGTCACCTGCGGTGCGCATGGAAGATCATGCGGCGGGTGACCGGAACACGGCCGGGCCTCAGGGCAGAGTTTTGTGTCATTCCAGCGGTTCGCGCGGAAAAGCGTGGTTCTCTGGAATGGCATAACACTTCTCTTCCCGTGTGGCACCGGTTTTGGCGTTGCCGCGCCGCTGTCCGTCCGCGCGGCATAACGAAGAAAAGGAGTGACTATGTTCAACAAGATCGTCAAAGAATTCAAATGGGGACAACATAACGTTCGCCTCGAGACGGGCGAAATCGCCCGCCAGGCAAGCGGTGCGGTGCTCGTCGACGTCGAAGATACCGTTGTGCTGGCCACCGTCGTCGGTGCCAAAACGGCAAAGCCGGGTCAGGATTTCTTCCCGCTGACCGTCGATTACCTCGAAAAGACCTACGCCGCCGGCAAGATCCCGGGTGGCTTCTTCCGTCGCGAAGGCCGGCCGTCGGAAGGCGAAACGCTGATTTCGCGCCTGATCGACCGCCCGCTGCGCCCGCTCTTCCCGGAAGGCTTCTACAACGAAGTTCAGGTCGTGATCCACGTCCTGTCGCTGAACCCGGATATTCCCGCTGACATTCCCGCGCTGATCGGCGCGTCGGCGGCGCTCGCTGTTTCCGGTCTGCCGTTCAACGGCCCGGTCGGCGCAGCGCGCGTGGCGTACATCAACAACGAATACGTGTTGAACCCGACGCGTCCGCAAATGAAGGAATCGGCACTCGACCTGATCGTCGCCGGTACGGAGCGCGCGGTGCTGATGGTGGAATCGGAAGCGCAGCAACTGAGCGAAGAAGTGATGCTCGGCGGCGTGGTGTTCGGCCACGAACAGATGCAGATCGCGATCGACGCGATCCATGAGCTTGTCCGCGAAGGCGGCAAGCCGGAATGGGACTGGAAGCCGGCCGCGAAGAACGAGCCGCTGATCGCACGCGTGACGGAACTGGCGCAAGCCGACCTGCTCGCCGCTTACCAGCTGCGCGACAAGCAGGCCCGTTCGACGAAGCTGAAGGAAGTGTACGCAGCCACGTCGGCAAAGCTGGAAGAAGACGCGGCGGCTGCCGGCACGGTTGCGGCCGACAAGGCAACCGTCGGCAACGTGCTGTTCGACATCGAAGCGAAGATCGTCCGTACGCAGATCCTGAACGGCGAGCCGCGTATCGACGGCCGCGACACGCGCACGGTGCGCCCGATCGAAATCCGTACCGGCGTGCTGCCGCGTACGCACGGCTCGGCGCTTTTCACGCGTGGCGAAACGCAGGCGCTGGTTGTCGCGACGCTCGGCACGAAGGGTGACGAACAGAACATCGACGCGCTCGAAGGCGAGTACCGCGAACGCTTCATGCTCCACTACAACATGCCTCCGTTCGCGACCGGCGAAACGGGCCGCGTCGGTTCGCCGAAGCGCCGCGAAATCGGTCACGGCCGTCTGGCCAAGCGCGCGCTGGCCGCGTGTCTGCCCGCTGCCGACGAATTCGGCTACTCGATTCGCGTCGTGTCGGAAATCACGGAGTCGAACGGTTCGTCGTCGATGGCTTCGGTGTGCGGCGGCTGCCTCGCGCTGATGGACGCCGGCGTGCCGATGAAGGCGCACGTCGCCGGCATCGCGATGGGCCTGATCCTCGAAGGCAACAAGTTTGCCGTCCTGACCGACATCCTCGGCGACGAAGATCACCTCGGCGACATGGACTTCAAGGTGGCGGGTACGGAACAAGGCGTGACCGCGCTGCAGATGGACATCAAGATCCAGGGCATCACGAAGGAAATCATGCAGGTCGCTCTCGCGCAGGCGAAGGAAGGCCGTATGCATATCCTCGGCAAGATGACGTCGGCGGTTTCGGGTGCGAACACGGAACTGTCGGAATTCGCGCCGCGCATGATCACCATCAAGATCAATCCGGAAAAGATCCGCGACGTGATCGGCAAGGGTGGTTCGGTGATCCGCGCGCTGACCGAGGAAACCGGCACGACGATCGACATTTCGGACGACGGCGTGGTCACCATCGCCAGCACCAGCAGCGAAGGCATGGCCGAAGCGAAGAAGCGCATCGAAAACATCACGCTCGAAGTCGAAGTCGGTCAGGTGTACGACGGCACGGTGCTGAAGCTGCTGGATTTCGGCGCGATCGTGAACATCCTGCCGGGCAAGGATGGGCTGCTGCATATTTCCGAGATCGCGAACGAGCGCATCAAGGACATCAACGACTACCTGAAGGACGGTCAGCACGTGAAGGTCAAGGTCATTCAGACGGACGAGAAGGGGCGCGTGCGTCTGTCGGCCAAGGCGTTGCTGAACGAAGCACCGGCTGGCGCGCCGCAAGACGAGCCGACGCCGCAGTAACGCGTTAGCAGGATGACGGCCGGTGGCGTGAATGCGCGCCGGCCGTTTTTCATGGAGGATGGATTGCACTGCGAGCCGTGCGGCACCGGCCGGTGCTGGCAGTGCAATCCACACCTTTGGAGGTGCTGCAGATGAAAGCTGTCGAGATTACCGAATTCGGCGCGCCCGATGTCCTGAAGCTGGTCGAGCGGCCCATGCCGGAACCGAAAGCGGGCGAAGTGCTGATCAAGGTGGCGGCGTCGGGCATCAACCGTCCGGACGTGTTCCAGCGCAAGGGCGCGTATGCGCCGCCGCAAGGCGCGTCGGACCTGCCGGGGCTGGAGGTGGCGGGCGAGATCGTCGGCGGCTCGCTCGACGCGAAGCACAATCCGTTCGGCCTGAAAGTGGGCGATCGCGTGTGCGCGCTGCTCGCGGGCGGCGGTTACGCGGAATACGCCGCGGCGCCGCTTGCGCAATGCCTGCCGGTGCCGAAGGGTTTGACGGATATCGAGGCGGCGTCGCTGCCGGAGACGTTCTTCACGGTGTGGAGCAACGTGTTCGATCGCGCGAAGCTGGGCGCGGGCGAGGGCGGCGCGAACGAAACGTTCATGGTGCAGGGCGGCTCGAGCGGCATCGGCGTCACGGCCATCCAGATGGCCAAGGCGCTGG
>CALFSF010000574.1 GCA_937917025.1 uncultured Paraburkholderia sp. | reverse complement strand
TTCAGGAATTCCGGATTCGACCCCACCGAGAATTGATGCTGCGCGCTGCCCTCAAGACCCCGCTTCGCGAGTTCCTCGTTGAGCACGTCCTGCACGCGTTGAGCCGTGCCAACCGGCACCGTCGATTTATCGACGATCACCTTGTAGTTGGTCATGTGGCGGCCGATATTGCGGGCTGCTTCGAGCACGTATTGCAGATCGGCCGAGCCGTCTTCATCGGGCGGCGTGCCGACCGCGATGAACTGCACTTCGCCGTGCGCGACGCTCGCTTCGACATCCGTCGAAAACTGGATGCGTCCAGCCGCACGCGTACGCGCGATGATTTCCTGCAGACCCGGCTCGTGGATCGGCACGCCGCCGCTATTGAGGATGTCGATCTTGCGCTGGTCGACGTCGAGACAGAACACGTCGTTGCCGATTTCGGCGAGGCACGCGCCCGTGACGAGGCCGACGTAGCCCGTGCCGATAATAGTGATTTTCATACGCGCTCCGGTAATGGTTTCCGGTGATGGATTCGTCTGGCGAACCCTGTTGTTACGGTGGGCGCAGATCGCCGCTCAGGCAATCGCGTCACGCACGGCGGCGCTGCTGCGCGTCGTGCATGCGCGGCGCCTCTGACGGCGGACGCTATGCCGCCCCCGACCGCCCAGCTCGAAGCCCGCGCCCGATATTCAGTTCGACGCGGCGATCGGCTCGACCCGGCGCGGCGCATAGGTTTCCCAACCGCTGCAGCCCGGGCATTGCCAGTAGAAAAGGCGCGCCCGGAATCCACAATTCTGGCACGTGTAGCGCGGCAGGTTCTTCGTGCGCTGCCGGATCAACGTGCGCATCAGTTCCAGCTCGCTGCGGCGCGGCTCTTCGGCCGTGGACTGCTGCGCTTCGAGCAGACGCGTCATGCCCGCCAGATTCGGCGACTTCTGCATCTGCGCGCGCGCGAGCGCATGCGCCGCGTCGGGCCCGCGCAACGCGGCGACATGCTGGTACGCGACGTCGAGCAGATCGTTCGACGGATAGCGGTCGATCCACGTGGCCATCAGATCCGCGCCCTCTTCGCCCCGGCCGAGCGCCTGGTAAGCCTTCAGCAGTTTTTCCGCGACGAGCGGCAGATACGCCGGATTCTGCGCCTCGACACGCAGCCATTGCGCGATCGCCGCTTCCTGTGCGCCGCCCGCGGCATCGACGTCGCCCGACAGGATCGTCGCGCGCACGCTCTGCGGATTCGCCTTCAGCGCGAGACCGAGTTGCCGGCGCGCTTCGTCCATGTCCTTCTGCTGCAGCGCTTCCTGCGCGAGTTCACAATGAAACTGCCCGACTTCCTTTTCGAGCGACCCCGAACCCATCGTTTCGAGCTGGCGTGCGGTATCGATCGACTTGTTCCAGTCCTTCTCGATCCCATAGATCGTGAGAAGCGCGCGCTGCGCGCCCAGCGCGTAATCACCCGACTTGAGCGAACGGAACGTTTCCTCCGCGCGGTCGAGCAGACCCGCCTTCAGGAAATCCTGTCCAAGCTCGAACAACGCGTGGTCGCGCTCGGCGACAGGCAGATCCGCCCGGCTCAACAGGTTCTGATGCACGCGGATCGCGCGTTCGGTCTCGCCGCGACGCCGGAACAGGTTCCCCAGCGCGAAATGCAGTTCGATGGTTTCAGGATCGAGCTTCACGACTTCGATGAACGCATCGATGGCCTGGTCCGGCTGCTCGTTCAGCAGGAAGTTCAGGCCGCGAAAATACGAACGCGGAAGGTTGGCGCTTTCGGACAGCAACGCTTTGAGGTCATACCGCGCCGCCATCCAGCCGAACGCGAACGCGACGGGTATGACGAGCAGCCACCAGAAATCCAGATCCATGCGAATTGTTCGGAAGTGGGAATTGAACGCCCGCGCGCGCAAACCGCGCACGCGGGCAGGAAGAAAACTAGATCAGCGGCGGCAGCGGCGGCTCTTCGACCACCACGGGCGTTTCGCGCGCGACGCGCAATTCGCGTTTCAGACGGCCGTTTTCGAGCCGCAGGCGAACCACGGCAGGCATCGATGACAACAGACCCGCCAGCAGCCCGACGACGAAGAACGCAAGACCGATCAGGATCAGCGGCGCCTGCCATGCGTAACCCGCGAGGAAATTCAGCGTGGCGGGTTGCGTGTTGGCGAACGCGAGCACGAGCAGCAACACGAACACCAGAACGCGGATCAACCAGACGATAAATTTCATGAATGTGTCTCTTGACGGCAGTTGCGGGATGACGCCGGCCTGATGACGCGTCGCGCCACGGTGTTGCCCGCGCCGAAGTGACCCGTATTGTAAATGAAGCGTTCCCCGGGAGGCGCGAACCGCTGGGGAATGACAGGCGGGACAGACGAAAAAAAAGCGCCCGAAGGCGCTTTTTCTGGTCTTTGCCGTCTGCACTGGACGCCGACGACGCTGCTCAATCTCACAGATCGTCGTCCGGCGACTCGGCTTTCAACGGCTCGCCCGCGCGGCCATCGACGCGTTCGCGCAATTCCTTGCCAGGCTTGAAGTGCGGTACGTACTTCTCAGGTACCAGCACCTTTTCGCCCGATTTCGGATTGCGTCCGACGCGGGAAGGACGGCGGTTCAGGCCGAAGCTGCCGAAGCCACGAATTTCGATGCGATGACCGTTGGCAAGCGCCTCCGACATCGCATCAAGCATCGTCTTCACCGCGAAATCCGCATCTTTGAGTACAAGTTGCGGAAATCGCGTAGCCAGCTGGGCGACCAATTCCGATTTGGTCATACTGCAGCAGACCTCTTAAGGCTTACTGGTTCTGGCCGTCGAGCTTGGCCTTCAGCAGCGCGCCGAGGTTCGTCGTGCCGGTTGCAGCCGAGCTCGAATCCGACGAAGCCAGGCCGCGGATCGCTTCCTGTTGCTCTGCCGAATCCTTGGCCTTGATCGACAGGTTGATGCCACGCGACTTGCGGTCGATGTTGATGATCATCGCATTGACCTTGTCGCCGTCCTTCAGGACGTTGCGTGCATCTTCCACGCGATCCTGCGACAGTTCCGAAGCGCGCAGATAGCCTTCGACTTCCGCCGACAGCTGAACCACGGCACCCTTCGCATCCACCGTCTTGACCACGCCGTCGAC
>CALFSF010000573.1 GCA_937917025.1 uncultured Paraburkholderia sp. | reverse complement strand
CGAAAGCTGGGCGATGGCGAGCGGAGCGGCGAGGCGGGCGGTATCGGCGGCATGCCGCGACAGCGACGGTTGCGCGGCGGGAACGTGGGAAAGACCGGGTTGGGTCATGAACGGGGAGCGGCGCGCGGAACGCGCTCCGCGCTGTCTTCTTCTAAAAGAGACAGCTTATTGGGAAGCCGTGCCGCTGTCGATCACGAAGCACCTTGCTGGTGCGATTTCTTTCGCTAGCCTTCGTGGACGGCGATCCGCGTGTCGCCCAGCAGCACCGCCTGGCCCGCACGGATCTTGCACGTCTTGCGCGTTTCGACCTGGCCGTCGACGGTCACCGCCCCCGAAGCGACGATCACTTTCGCCGCGCCGCCGCTGTCGGCCAGACCCGTGATCTTGAGGAGGTTGTGCAGTTCGACGTAGTCGCCGGTCAGCGTGAAATCGAGATTGGGCATGGCGCGCGCCGGTCGGAATACGACAGAAGGAAAGGGCTCGAATCATAAGCCAGAAGTGTTCCGCACGCACTCCGCGTGCCTGCCGCGGCCCGGCGTGCGGGCAGATGTTATCGAGTTGTCAGGAAATGAAACGTTGAGTAACACCCGGTGTTTGCGCCGAACTTCACTCGTCAGGGGCTGGTCTGTAGAAAAGCCTGCTGCATTTCGTAGCGAGGCTCAACAGGCCGGACGCGGCGCGCATTGAATGCGGCACGCCAGATTCGACGCCCGGCCGGACAACTTGAGAGAGGAATGCCATGACCCAGATTCGTTCGCTTCTGATCGGTACCGCCCTGACGGCCCTTGCTTCGAGCGCTGCGTTCGCGCAGACCGGCGCGCAACCGGCTCCGGGCGCGGCAGCCCAGCCCCAGATGCAGATGCCGGCCGCGCAAGGCGCTGACATGGCGCCGGCGGCACCGGCCGCGCAGGGCGTAATGCCCGTCACGCCTGCGCCGCAACGACTGGTCGCGCCGGGTTCGGCCGATCCGCTCGTCCAGAAGCGTGATGCCAACGCGCAGGCGAACGCCGAATACCGCGCGTCGAAGAAGGCTTCGAAGGCGCAGATGAAGCAGGAAAAGAAGGATGCCAAGGCGCAATACAAGCAGGACGTGCGCAATGCGAAGGTCAACAAGCAGGCTGACAAGGCCGCCGCGAACAACGAAATGAATGCGCAAATGCAAGGCGCACAGGGACAGGGCGCGGCCCCGGGCACCGATACACACCAGTAACGGGTCGGCGCGTCTGTGTCTACGCCCCGTTTGTCGGGTCGCGTTTAAGGCCGTTTCCTCTGCCGGGACCGTTTCATGCGGGCGATGCAGACGGCACAACAGGAGATATCCCATGAAAACCAGTACACTCGCCGCGGCGCTTGTCGCGAGTTGCCTGTCGGCCGGCATGTCGGCGGCCGCTTTCGCGCAGACCGCGCCTTCGCATGATCCGGTATCGGAGCCTGTCACGCACGCCGACAGCAAGGCGGCGAAGGAACAGTCGAAGGCTGACAAAAAGGCGGCCGTCGCTCAGGCAAAGGCGGACAGGAAGAAGACCGACGCGCAGTCCGATGCCGACAAGGCAGCGGCCGACGCCCGGCTGAAGGACGCAAAGAAGCAGGATTAACCACGACGCCTCTCGCGTCCCGCGAATCCGCGCGATGGTTCGTTCGAGCCACCGGCGTGTCGCATCGAACGGCCCGGAGCGCTGCGCGCGTCCGGGCCATTCTCATTTGCGCGTGAGCTGAAAAATCCAGAGGAAGCGCGGATCGCCTGCACCGCCGCCATGGCGCCCCAAAAAGGGGCGCTTGCCGTCGCGGGTTGTATGGATATACAGTATGCGTCGCCCCATCACCTTGCGTTCCCGACCACCGTTCTCTCCGCCACCCATTCCCCGCCATCCGATGCCACCGCCTGGCTCGCGCAGCTCAACGAAGCCCAGCGCGAGGCCGTCGAATTCGGCGTGGACGATTCCGGGCAGCCGCCCGCGGCGCTGCTGGTGCTGGCCGGCGCGGGCTCCGGCAAGACGAATACCCTTGCGCATCGCGTCGCGCACCTGGTGGTGAAGGGCGCCGACCCGCGCCGCATCCTGCTGCTCACGTTCTCGCGGCGCGCCGCGCAGGAAATGACCCGCCGCGTCACGCGCATCGCCGGCGCCGCGCTCGGCGCGCGGGCGGCGCTCGCGCAGGGCCTCACCTGGTCGGGTACGTTCCATAGCGTCGGCGCGCGTTTGCTGCGCGAATACGCCGACCTCATCGGCCTGTCGCCCACCTTCACGATCAACGATCGCGAAGACTCCGCCGATCTGATGAATCTCGTTCGTCATGAGCTCGGGTTGTCGGCGAAGGAGAAGCGGTTTCCGTCGAAGAACACCTGCTTTTCGATCTATTCGCGCGTCGTGAACACCGGCGCTTCGCTTGTCGACGTGCTCGACACCGCGTTTCCGTGGTGTCGCGAATGGGAAGCCGACCTGCGCGCGCTTTTTGCCGCGTACGTCGCGGCCAAGCAGACGCAGAGCGTGCTGGATTACGACGACCTGCTGCTCTACTGGTCGCACATGGCGGCGGAGCCGTCGATCGCCGCCGACCTGTCGGGGCGTTTCGATCATGTGCTGGTCGACGAATACCAGGACACCAACCGCCTGCAGGCGTCGATCCTGCTCGGCATCAAGCCGGACGGGCGCGGCCTGACGGTTGTCGGTGACGATGCGCAGTCCATCTATTCGTTTCGCGGCGCGACGGTGCGCAACATTCTCGATTTTCCGGCGCACTTCAATCCGCCGGCGAAGCAGGTCACGCTCGAGCGCAACTATCGTTCGACGCAGCCGATTCTTGCCGCGTCGAACGCCGTCATCGATCTCGCCGCCGAGCGCTTCACGAAGAACCTGTGGACCGATCGCGCGTCGGCGCAGCGTCCGCGTCTCGTCACCGTCGCCGACGAAGTCGATCAGGCGCGCTACGTGGTCGAGAAAGTGCTGGAGGCGCGCGAGGACGGCATGAAGCTGAAATCGCAGGCCGTCCTGTTCCGCGCGTCCCATCACAGCGCGACGCTCGAGATCGAGCTGACCCGGCGCAACATTCCGTTCGTCAAGTTCGGCGGCCTCAAATTCCTCGATTCGGTCCATGTGAAGGACGTCCTCGCCGTATTGCGCTGGGCGGAAAATCCGCGTGACCGGGTGGCGGGTTTTCGCGTCGTCCAGCTGATGCCGGGCATCGGGCCGGCAACGGCCGCGCGCGTGCTCGATCAGGTCGCCGAACGCGCCGGCGCGGCGACGCCCGAAGACGCGGACACGGCCATCGGTCTGCATCATGACGCGCGGCACAGAGCGGGCGCGCTCGCGTCGTTCGTGCCACCGGCCCGCGCGGCGGAGGACTGGCAACCGTTCGTCGAACTGATGTCGCGGGTGTGCGGGCGCCAGTCGGCCTGGCCGGCCGAGTTCGAACTGATCCGCCGCTGGTACGAGCCGCATCTGGAGCGCAATCACGAAGACGCGTCGATCCGTCAGGGCGATTTGCTGCAGATGGAAAGCATCGCGGGCACGTATGCGTCGCGCGAGCGCTTTCTGACCGAGCTGACGCTCGATCCGCCCGACGCGACCAGCGACGAATCCGGCGTGCCGTTGATCGACGAGGATTACCTGATCCTCTCGACGATCCATTCGGCGAAAGGGCAGGAGTGGCGCAACGTGTTCGTGCTGAACGGCGTCGACGGCTGCATTCCGTCGGATCTCGCGACGGGCGATGACGCCGCGCTCGATGAAGAGCGGCGTCTGCTCTATGTCGCGATGACGCGCGCGAAGGAAGACCTGCATATCGTCGTGCCGCAGCGCTTCTACGTGCACAATCAGACGCAGCTCGGCGACCGTCACGTGTGGGCGCAGCGTACGCGGTTCATTCCGGCGCATCTGCTGCCGCTCTTCGACGCGCACGCGTGGCCACATGTGCCTGTGGCCGCCGCGCCGACGGCCGCCGGACTTGCGGCGGCGGCCCACGCGAAGATCGAGATCGCGGCGAGGCTGAGAAAGATGTGGGATTGAGCGATACGCTCAGCGCCGCAGGCGCGTGATCGACGTGGACCTTCGGCGGCTCAATGACGGCTCAGCGGTGAAAGATCCGGCGATGCGGTCGCGCTCAGCGCGACTGTCGTTGCTGGGTGCGCGGCGGCGGGGTGAAGATATTGCGCAGCCACGCGGCGAGCCGCGTGAACATGTCGTACGGCTCTTCGACGAAGATATCCGGCTTCAGAAGGCGCAGGTATTCCATGATCTGCTGCGCTTCCTGCTTCTGGAACGAGCCGTGTGAAATGCCGAGCCGCAGCAGTCCGCGCAACTCGCCCAGCTTTTCGCGCGCCATGCTGCCGACGCTCGTTTCGCAGCCGATCTTCGCTTCGTACACGCGCTGGCGCAGCGATTCCGCAAGCCGCCACGCGGGCGTCTGCATCGTCTCTTCGAGTGCCTGGATGTCCTGCGCCGCCGACTTGATCTGCGCGGCGAGCGGATCGACCAGCGTCGGGTCGCCCTGTGCCTCGCTGACGATCGCCGCCGCCCAGTCGCGGCATTGCTTCGCAAGCTCTTCGGGCGTCCATTCGGAGCGCGCCGCGAAGCCGAAGCCGAATTCGGTCGCCTGACGCATCAGGATCGCGACCACGTCGGGAAATTCCTTGTCGAGCGTGCGCTTGGCCCATGCGTACTGGCCGCCCTGCAGCATGCGCTGCACCGCGTGTTCCGTCAGCGGGACCATGTTGTCCAGCAGCTTGGCGCGCAGGAAATCCTCGAACGAAGGCGTCGCGAACTGCGGATCGAGCTTCAGCGATACGCGCAGAAACGCGTCGAAATCCTTGCGCAATGACGCAATGGTTTCGTCTTTCAGTGAAAGGGTGATGTGACCCATAGCTTCCTGTCCCGAGTGGTCGTCCCGCGCTGCGTCTGTCTGGCGTCGCCGGCGGCCCGCAGGGGGCGATCGGCCAGACACATTGCACATTGCGCGGCTGGTCCCTGTTTTCTGGCGAGACCGGCGATCGTGCCGGCCCGGCAAGGGGACGTCGACTGTTTATCGGCGGAAGTCGCGAAAACTTGAGCCGGATTTACCGAGGAAGGCCACGAGACAAGGCGGGGCGGTCTGGCCCCGATGCCCAGGCGGGCTCCACGAGGCGCCGCGGAACCGGCGGTATAAAGGTAGCGCGGACTGGCAAAGCACCGGCGCGCGGCCAGCGTGGAGACCGCCCGCGCCGCCAGAGCAGCGCCCGCCGTCCCTATCCCAGCACGACGCCTTGCCACAAAAAGAAGACTGCCAGCCCGACGGCGATCGTCAGGAGCGGCCGGCGCGTGAGCGCGCTCACGAGGACGGCGGCCAGCGCGCCGACCAGTTGCGGATTGCGCCATGTCAGCTCCGCGCCGCCGCCATGAGGCGACACGGCCATCGGCACGATGATGGCGGTCAGGACGGTGACCGGCACGAACCCGAGCGCGGTGCGCACGAGCGGCGGAAACACCAGCCGGTCGCCGACGATGAAAACCGTCGTGCGGATGAGCCAGGTGATCAGCGCCATGCCGAGAATGATCAGGACGTAGCTCATTGCGAGGCCTCCGCGGTGCGCTGACGCTCACGCTGCATTTCCGGCCGCGACAGCGCCACGCCGATCGCGACGCCCGCGATCACGGCGCCGAGCAGACCGAGCTTGTACGGCCAGCCCTGCCAGAAAAAGGCGAGCGCGCCCGCGGTCACGGCTGCGGCGATGTAGCGGAACGCGATGAGTTGCGGCACGACGATCGCGATGAACGTCGCGACCATCGCGAAATCGAGCCCGAGCGATTGCAGGCCGGGAAACGCCGCGCCGAACAGCAGGCCGGCGAGCGTCCAGATCTGCCAGTTGACGTACATCGAGACGCCGGAGCCGAGAAAATGCCACGGACCGACCTCGCCTGGCGCGTGACGCCGGTAGTGCGTCCACGCGACGGCGAACACTTCGTCGGTGAGCAGGCCGCCGAGCACGACGCGCCAGCGCAGCGGCAGATGCGCGACGTACGGCGCAAGCGTCGCGCTGTAGAGGACGTGGCGCAAATTCACGACGAACGTCGTCGCCCACAGCACGATGAAGCTCGCGTTGCCCGCCATGAGACCGACCGCGATGAACTGCGCCGACCCGGCGAACACGGCGAGCGACATCAGCTGCCCATGCCACAGATGCAGCGGCCCCGACGTGACGAGCGTGCCAAAAATGACGCCGAACGGCGCGGCGCCGACCATCATGGGGATCGTGTCGCGGGCGCCCGCGACGAATTCGCTGAAACGGCTGGACTGGCTCAATCTGACTTCTCCTTTGAACACGGAGCGTAGTCGTCGTGGGCGTAATGGGCTTGTACGTTCTTGCTACGGGCGGCGCTCCACGTTCCAGGCCGGGTTGTGCAACGGGGCACCGGATGGGCGCACCGAACGCCATCCGGGCCGTTCATGCGGATTGCCAGCGTCCCGGCGGCACGCCGAACATGCGCCGGAAATGGCGTGTGAAATGGCTCTGATCGGTGAAGCCGCTGGCAGCCGCGACGTCCGCGACCGAGGCGCCTGCCCGCAACGGGCCCAGCGCGCGTTGCAGCCGGATCTGGTTGCGCCACGCATGGGGCGGCATGCCGGTCGCCTGCGCGAAGAGCCGCGCGGCGTGAAAGGGCGACAGCCCGACGGCGCCCGCCAGATCCGACAGTTGCACCGGCGCCGCGAGGTCGGCGGCCAGTTGCGCCTGCATCCTCGCGACGCGCGGATCGTTCGCCGCGATCCTTTGCGTTTCCGGCCGGGTGCTGCCGTAACGGGCGAGCAGTGTCGACAACGCGTCGATCATCGCGGTTTCGGCCGCGAGCAGGTCGTCGCCGGCTTCCATCAGCTGGTGCGCGTGCCGCAGA
>CALFSF010000572.1 GCA_937917025.1 uncultured Paraburkholderia sp. | reverse complement strand
GAAAGGCTGCGCGCAAATTCGAGGAGAAAAGCGGTCGTCATGCGAGAGAGTTGGGGTGAAGGCTTTTGTAAGGCTGTGTGTCGCGACATGCGGGCGGCCGGTCGAACAGCGAGCCGCGCGGCGTCGCGTAAAAGCGCTCATTGTAGAGACAAGCCGGGGTGCTGCGCGAAACGCCGGCATTACGCTGCCATCGCGACTGCTCGCGCTTCGCCCACGCGACGGAAGATAGAATGCGTGTTCACAAGGCGTGACTGAAACACAACTGAACCACGACCGAACCAGAAAACGTCAGGACGGATGCCATGCGGATACTGCTTGTCGAAGATGACCGGATGATCGCGGAAGGCGTGCGCAAGGCGCTGCGCGGCGAAGGCTTCGCCGTCGACTGGGTGCAGGACGGCGAAGCCGCGCTGACCGCCGTCTCGGGCGAGCCCTACGATCTGGTGCTGCTCGACCTCGGTTTGCCGAAGCGCGACGGCCTCGACGTGTTGCGCACGCTGCGTTCGCGCGGCCTCGCGCTGCCGGTGCTGATCGTCACCGCGCGCGATGCCGTCGCCGATCGTGTGAAGGGCCTCGATGCGGGTGCGGACGATTACCTCGTCAAGCCGTTCGATCTCGACGAACTCGGCGCGCGCATGCGCGCATTGATCCGTCGCCAGGCCGGCCGCAGCGATTCGACGATCCGTCACGGTCCGCTCACGCTCGATCCGGCGTCGCATCAGGTCACGCTCGAAGGCGCGCCGGTTGCGCTTTCGGCGCGCGAATTCGCGCTGCTCGAAGCGCTGATCGCGCGGCCGGGCGCGGTGCTGTCGAAGAGCCAGCTCGAGGAAAAAATGTACGGATGGGGCGAGGAAATCGGCAGCAACACCGTCGAGGTCTACATTCACGCGCTGCGCAAGAAGCTCGGCGCGGATCTGATCCGCAACGTGCGTGGCCTCGGCTACATGCTCGCGAAGGAAGCCTGAACCGATGCGCTCGATTCGCCGTCAATTGCTGTTCTGGCTCCTCGCGATCGTGCTCACGGGCGTGTGCATCGCAGGCTGGCTCATCTATCGCCAGGCACTCGCCGAAGCGACCGAACTCTTCGATTACCAGTTGCAGGAAATCGCCGGCGCGTTGCCGTCGGAATCGTTCTCGCAGGTGCTCGGCTCGCGCGACACAGGCGAGGAAGGCATCGTGCTGCAGATCTGGAATCGCAACGGCGTGCTGATGTATTACTCGACGCCGCGCGCGCCGCTTTCGCCGCGCGCCGAACTCGGGTTTTCGACGCAACGCACCGAGCGCGGCGACTGGCGCGTGTACGGCGCGATCGTCGGCGACAACGTCGTGCAGCTGGCGCAGCCGCTTTCCGTGCGCAACCGGCTCGCCGCGAACGTCGCGCTGCGAACGCTGTGGCCGCTGATCGTGCTGTTGCCGCTGCTCGGCGTCGCGGTGTGGGTCGTCGTCGGTCGCGGGCTCAAGCCGTTGCGGCGCGTGGCGGGCGCGCTCGACACGCGTCATCCCGAAGCGCTCGATCCGCTGCCCGACCAGCGCCTGCCGCTCGAAGTGCAGCCGCTCGTGCGCGCGCTCAACGGCCTGCTCGCACGCCTTTCCGCCGCGCTCGATACGCAGAAGGCGTTCGTCGCCGACGCCGCGCATGAACTGCGCACGCCGCTCGCCGCCGTGCAGATCCAGACGCAGCTCGTAGCCCGCGCGCGCGACGACGACACGCGCCGCGAAGCGCTCGTCGATCTGCAGGCGGGCGTGACGCGCGCGACCCGTCTCGCGGAACAACTGCTCGCGCTCGCCCGCGCGGAACCCGACGGACACGCGGTGACGAGCGCCGTCGATCTGCACGCGATGCTCGACGAATGCGTGGCATCGCGCGCGCCGCTCGCGCAGCAGCGCAACATCGACCTCGGCATCGAGGCGACCACGTCGGCGTCGGTGATCGGCGAACCCGAAGCGCTGCGCGTGATGCTCAACAACCTGCTCGACAACGCGACGAAATACACGCCGGAGGGCGGGCGTGTCGATGTGAGCCTGAAGGTCGAGGAGGGGCATCCCGTCGTACGTATCGCGGATACCGGCCCAGGCATCCCCGTCGAGGAACGCGAGCGCGTGTTCGACCGTTTCTACCGCGTGGGTGCGGGCGCGGACCGGGTGCGCAGCGATATCGCGGGGAGCGGCCTGGGGCTTGCGATTGTCAGACGCATCGCGCTTCAGCATCACGCCGACGTGACGCTCGGCGAATCCGCTTCCGGCGGACTGCTCGTGACAGTGCGGTTCTGACGCGCGCGGCCATTTCGCGCTTAAGACTCCTTTAAGCGACGCCGCGTACGCTTCGAATCATTCAGAAGCGCACCTCTTTGTCAGGAGTACACGATGCAAGCGAAGACCCTCAAACGTAGCGCCGCCGCGATGGCGGTCGCAGTGGCACTGTCGGCGGGTTATGTGGCCGGTCACCGGAACGTGGCGCCGCCTGAAGTCATCGCTCCGGCCCAGGCCGCGATGATGCCCGCTGAAGCGGCTGCCAAAACCGGTGTGCCTGATTTCTCCGGGCTTGTGGAAACCTACGGCCCGGCCGTCGTCAATATCAGCGCGAAGCACGTGGTTAAACACGTCGCGCAGCGCGGCGGCGGTAACGCCGGACAGTTGCCGATCGACCCGTCCGATCCGTTCTACCAGTTCTACAAGCACTTCTTCGGCGGCATGCCCGGCGGCCCCGGCGCAGGCGGAGACGACCAGCCCGACGCCCCGAGCGCGAGCCTCGGTTCAGGCTTCATCGTCAGCAGCGATGGTTACATCCTCACCAACGCGCACGTCGTGGATGGCGCCAACGTCGTCACCGTCAAGCTGACCGACAAGCGCGAGTTCAAGGCGAAGGTCGTCGGCGCGGACAAGCAGTCGGACGTCGCCGTGCTGAAGATCGACGCGACCAATCTGCCGACCGTGAAGATCGGCGATCCGCGCCAGAGCAAGGTCGGCCAGTGGGTGGTCGCGATCGGGTCGCCGTACGGCTTCGACAATACGGTGACCTCGGGCATCATCAGCGCGAAATCGCGCTCGCTGCCGAACGAGAACTACACGCCGTTCATCCAGACCGACGTGCCGGTGAACCCGGGCAATTCGGGCGGCCCGCTCTTTAATCTGCAAGGCGAAGTGATCGGCATCAACTCGATGATCTATTCGCAGACGGGCGGCTTCCAGGGCCTGTCGTTCGCGATTCCGATCAACGAGGCGATCAAGGTCAAGGACGATCTCGTCAAGACCGGCCACGTGAGCCGCGGACGCCTCGGCGTCGCGGTGCAGTCGATGAACCAGACGCTCGCCGATTCGTTCGGCATGAAGACGCCGCAAGGCGCGCTCGTGAGCTCGGTCGACGCGAACGGGCCGGCGGCGAAGGCCGGCCTGCAGCCGGGCGACGTGATCCTGTCGGTCAACGGCTCGCCGGTGGCGGATTCGTCGGATCTGCCTTCGCAGGTCGCGAGCATGAAGCCGGGCACCGTTGCCGACGTGCAGGTATGGCGCGACAAGGCGACGAAGGACCTGAAGGTGACGATCGGCACGCTGTCGGATACGAAGGTGGCATCGGCGGATACGCCGGCGCAGGAGCAGGGACGTCTGGGGGTCGCAGTTCGCCCGCTCACGCCGCAGGAAAAGAGCGGCGCGTCCCTGACGCATGGCCTGCTCGTGCAGCAGGCGGACGGTCCCGCCGCGAGCGCGGGCGTTCAGCCGGGCGACGTGATCCTCGCGGTCAACGGCAATCCGGTGACGAGCGTCGACCAGTTGAAGCAGATGGTGAAAAAAGCCGGCAACAGCATTGCGCTCCTGATCCAGCGCGACGATGCGCAGATCTTTGTACCCGTCGATCTCGGCTGATGTAAAAACTACCGTCGCCGGTTTTTTCTCCGGCTCTGCGGCCCGCCGGTCATCGACCTTCGGGCCGCAGCCACATCGCGGCTGTGGTGTTTCGGCGGTGCCCGGGCGCTTCCGGGCACGGAGCTTGCAGCCGACAGTTTTCAGCACGAACCATGACAAGGAGCGATGCACATGAAAACACAGCGTACTCAGCGAAGAATTCTCACTGCGGCGGTCGCGACGGCCCTGACGCTCGGCGCCGCGACCGGCGCGTTCGCGCAGACGAACGGCACGACCGGCGGCACGACGACCGACGCCACCAGTGCCGGCAACACGAATGGCGGCGGCCTGCCGCAGATCCAGCAGCAGGGCGACGTGTCGTTCACGTCGGGCGGCGTCGGTCTGGACGAATCGAAGGCGTTGCGGGCCGCGCAGAGCCAGTGGCCGCTGTCGCTGCGCTTCACGGGTCCGGGCTCCGACTTCCTCGCCGACATCGAGGTGCAGGTGGTCGATGCCCACGGCGCCAGCGTGCTGGACACGAAGTCGCGTGGCCCCTATATGCTGGTCAGGCTGCGCCCGGGGCGCTACACGGTCCACGCCACCTACAAGGACCGCGAACAGAGCAAACCGGTTTCGGTGACGGGCAAGGGCACGACGCGCGCGGCGTTCGCCTGGAACACGCAGTAAAAGTCACGCACGCGACGTTTTTGCTGCGCTGCGCAAACGCCGCGTGCAGGTGCGCGAGGATACGCAAAGGCCGCGCAAGCCGCCGAAGTTTCGCCGATAATGAAGCCACGGGCACGCCTCGTGGCTTTTTCATTTCGAAGCCGCGCGGGCTGCCGGAAAGCGCACGCGCGGCAAGCGGACTCGCGGCGGATAGCCGCCGTAACGTCGCGCGGGTTTCCACCGCATCTCGGAGCTGGACATGATGGACGACGCCCCGGCAGGCAATGCAAGTCCCGACCCGGACGACGCTACCGGCAAACCGTCAGGCAACGACACGGGCAAGCCGGGCGGCGGCCATGGCGGCCGGGGCGGCGGTCATCGCGTCGACGTCGCCGCCAACCGGCATCGTGTGCGGGTCATCCATCTGGGCGTGACCGTGGCCGATACGCAGGCGGCGCTGACCGTCTCCGAAACAGGTCTTCCGGACGCTTTCTATTTTCCGCGTGCCGACGTCAACATGGCGCGGCTTGAACGTTCCACGCACACCTCCCGATGTCCGTTCAAGGGCGAGGCGTCCTACTATCATCTGCTGACCGAAGAAGGCATGGTCGAAAACGCCGTGTGGACGTACGAGACGCCGGGCGAGGCCGTCCAGCAGATCAAGGGCTATCTGGCGTTTTACACATCGAAGGTGGACCGCATCGATCAGACCTCCTGATCGCGCGGTGAGAGGGCTTATGGGGAGGCCGTCATGGAACTGAACGACGCGTTGCGGATTCCGCTTGCACCATCTGACGTGTGGGAAGCGTTGCAGGATCTTGCGCTGTTGCGCGCGAGCCTCGACAACTGCGGGTCGTTCGCACGCACCCCGGGTGGCGAATACGCACTGACGATGACGGTACCGCTCGGGCCGCTGCGCGCGCATTACGACGTCCGCGCGCATATCGTCAGCCCGGACGGCGTGAAGCCGGAAACCATGCACCGGATGCTCAACTTCAAGGCGCGCGCAGAAGGGGTCGGCGCGCTGCGCGGGCAGATGGAAGTGCGGCTGCGCGCGGACGACCACTGGATCGGCGGCTCCAGACATCCGCATACCCGCATCGACTATTCGGTCTGGGCGACGCTCACCGGGCCGCTCTCGCAATTGCCCGTTCGCCAGATCGAAAACGCGCTGCATGATCTCGCCGACACGTTTTTCACCGAGTTCTGTGAAGTCGTGCAGGCCAAGCACGGCATGAAGCCAAACCGCGTGCATGGCACGCCGGCGCGGCGTCAGCACGTGTTCCTGAGGCCGGTCAACCTGAGCGCGCTCGCGCGCCGCGCGCGGCCGCACGACCACGGCGGCGCGCTCACCGGCCGCGCGGCGGGCACGATGCTCGGTACGCGCGCGCATGACCATCAGCATGATCCGCACGCCGTGCCGAACTGGGCGTGGGCCGGGATGATCTTCTTCGTTGCGGTGCTGCTGTATCTGGCGCGGTGGTTTAGCCAGGGTTAGCCGTCCTGGCACCGCTCACACGCCGCGAAACTCGCGCCGGTATGCAGACGGCGACGTCCTGAACGCCTCGGCGAAATGCTGGCGCAACGAAGCCGTCGAGCCGAAGCCCGCGC
This sequence comes from uncultured Paraburkholderia sp., assembly GCA_937917025.1. Taxonomy (GTDB): domain Bacteria; phylum Pseudomonadota; class Gammaproteobacteria; order Burkholderiales; family Burkholderiaceae; genus Paraburkholderia. The sequence continues at coordinate 5,361 of CALFSF010000572.1, read as the reverse complement.
GACCGGCGATCGCATCCACCGATTGATCCGACGTCTCCAGCAGTTGCTGTACACGTGCGAGGCGCTGCGCGAGCAGCCATGCGCCGACGGTCGTGCCGGTTGCTTCGCGAAAGCGCCGCGTGAACGTGCGGCGGCTCATCAGCGCGCGTCCAGCGAGCGTGTCGAGCGTGTGCGGTGCGTCGAGATTGCCGCAGACCCAGTCGAGCAGGCCCGACAGGCGCTCGCCATGCGTGTTCTCCGGGACCGGCTGCTGGATGTACTGCGCCTGGCTACCCTGACGATGCGGCGGCACGACCAGCCGGCGCGCGACGTAGCTCGCGGCCTGCGCGCCGCACTGCCTGCGCAGCACGTGCAGGCAGCAGTCGAGCCCGGCGGCGGTGCCGGCGGAAGTCAGCACGTCGCCGTCGTCGATATAGAGGACGTTCGCGTCGAGCTTCACCTTCGGATAGCGGCGCGCGAAATCGTCGGCCCATGCCCAGTGCGTGGTCGCGGGACGTCCGTCGAGGAGCCCGGCGGCCGCAAGCACGAACGCGCCAAGACACAGGCCGACCAGCTGCGCGCCACGCGCGTGCGCGGTCCGCAACGCGTCGAGCAGTGCGGCCGGCGGTGGTTCATCCGGGTCGCGCCAGCTCGGCACGATGATCGTGCCGGCATCGGCAAGTGCGTCAAGGCCGTGCGTCGCCGCGATCGAAAACCCCGCGGTGGTCGACAACGGGCCGGGCTCGGCCGCGCAGACGCGAAAGTCGAACGCCGGCACGCCGCCATCGCCGCGGTCCTCGCCGAACACGACGCACGGCACCGAAAGATGAAACGGACTGATGCGGTCGAACGCGATGACGGCGATCACCGGCTTCGCGCCCTTGGGCTGGGGCGCAGGCGAGGGGCGGACAGGAGAGGCGCCTGTGGAAGAAACGCGGCTGGTCATTTGAATCTCCGTGAAGCGCTGCGCGGAAGCTTGCGACGAAAGCCCGCAAGTGCGGGCCGCCCGGGGAAACATCCCGCTAAAACGCCGGGTTCAAAACGCGATTGGCCCGATCTTATCGAAAGTTGTCGTTCGGGTCACTGTCGGTGGAATGGCCGTCGAGGAAGAATGCAGTCACCGCCGCCGCACTGGAACGACCGAACGGCACAACGACCAGCCGGCCGGTGCGCGGGCGAGCCATCCAGACAAAGGAGTGTTGCCATGACCACACCGCGCCGTGCCTTGATCGTCATCGACGTGCAGAACGAATACGTAACCGGCGACCTGCGGATCGAATATCCACCGGTCGAAACCTCGCTCGCGAATATCGGCCGGGCGATCGATGCGGCGCATGCCGCTGCGGTGCCGGTGATCGTCGTGCAGAACCTGGCGCCGGCGACCTCACCGATTTTTGCCGCGGGCTCCGAAGGTGCCGCGCTGCATGCGGTCGTGGCATCGCGCGAGCGCGACCACGAGATCACGAAGTCGCTGCCGGGCGCGTTCACCGGCACCGATCTCGCCGAATGGCTCGTGCAGCATCAGATCGACACGTTGACCGTGACCGGCTACATGACGCACAACTGCGATGCGTCGACCATCAACCAGGCCGTGCATGCCGGACTGGCCGTCGAATTCCTGCACGACGCAACGGGTTCGGTGCCATACGAGAACAGCGCGGGCTTCGCGAGCGCCGAAGACATTCATCGCGTGTTCTGTGTCGTATTGCAGTCGCGCTTCGCGGCGGTGGCGAGCACGGCTCAATGGATCGACGCGCTATCGGCCGGCACGCCGCTCGAGCGCGGTTCGATCTACGCGTCGAACCAGAAAGCGCGTACCACGCAAGCTTCGGCGGCAGCGGCCACGTAAGCCTCGCGTCGCTTGCAAGCTGCGGCGTTGAACATGAAAAAAAGGCGGAAACCGTGAAGTTTCCGCCTCCTGTATTCAGCCTCGCGCAAAGTCCTCAACCGCTCGCGCTACCCGTGCGCAGCGCGGGGCTTGTCCGCAGCGAATCGAACAGCGCGTGGACCATCGATTCGGCATGCTCACCAAAATCGAACGCGCCGGGCAGAAACAGCATGTCGCGTAACGATCCGCTGATAAACGAGTGAATCATCGCGGTCGCGCGCGCCACGTCGAGATCGGCGGGCAACTGGCCTTTCGAGATCGCGTTGCGCAGGCCGCCCCTGATACTTTCCAGCCCGTCGCGCATGTTGTTCTGGCAGCGCGCCATCACGGGGCCCATGTCCTCGACGAATTCGCATTTCATGAACAGGATGTCGAACACGCGCCGGCGGCGCGGGTCGTTCGCTGTGTCGCGCAGACACACGATGCAGATATCGATCAGGCGTCCGACCGGATCGGGTTCCTCGGGATCGACCGACGCGGCTTTCAGTTCGTCGAGCGGCAACAGCACGCGGTCGAACATTTCAGTGAAGAGATCGCCCTTGTTCGCGAAATGCCAGTAGATCGCGCCGCGCGTCACACCGGCGGCCTGCGCGATGTCCGCGAGCGACGTGCGCGACACGCCTTTTTCAAAAAAAACCTGCTCTGCGGCGTCGAGGATGCCGTTGCGCGTCTCCAGCGCTTCTTCCTTGGTTCGGCGAACCATATCTGTCTGTCCTGCTATGCGAGAGTGCGGGTTGTCCCGAGTGTTATTAAGTGCAGCCCGTGACAATCCATTCAATAGTCTGGCTATCTGGGAATTGATCTTGCCGCAACGGCACGTGGGACGTTGTAAATGGTCTTTTACGTGCAATCATGAATGTATATATAATAGCACCCCATCGATCGGATAGCTCAAGCCGCGTCGACCGGTTAATATCCGACACTGTTGCCTTTTAAAACGCTTGCGAATCGTCTGAAAGGGCGTCGCAGTGCGGCATTTCCCGGTTTGGCGCGCTTTTGCCAGGACTCCACCTGGGTGGGCAGGATTGAGTGTGGAGCGGTCAGAGCTATCGATCAGGCGTCTAACGACGCATGTGTGCGCCGTCGTCCCCGGGGTAGGGATGCGCGCACTTTTTCATTCTCAGTCTTTGACAGAGGTCGCTCCATGCGCGTCGAACGGGTTCCATTCCGCTTAATCAGTGCCGCGACGGCTGCCGTATTTCTTGCAGCATGCGGTCAAAAACAATCAGCCCCTCCGCCTCAAACGCCTGAAGTCGGCGTCGTGACCGTCGAGCCGCAGGCCGTCCCGGTGACCACCGAGCTGCCGGGCCGCACCAGCGCGTTCCTCGTCGCGGAAGTCCGCGCACGGGTGGACGGCATCGTGCTGCGCCGTGAATTCACGGAAGGCGGCGAGGTCAAGGCGGGCCAGCGTCTCTACAAGATCGATCCGGCACCGTATATCGCCGCGCTGGACAACGCGAAGGCAGCGCTTGCCAAGGCGCAGGCGAACCTCGCCACGACCACCGCGCAGGCGAGCCGCTACAAGGTGCTCGTCGCGGCGAACGCGGTCAGCAAGCAGGATTACGACAATGCCGTGGCCGCGCAGGGTCAGGCCGCGGCCGACGTCGCAGCCGGCAAGGCCTCGGTGGAAACCGCGCAGATCAACCTCGGCTATACCGATGTCACGTCGCCGATCACGGGGCGCATCGGCATTTCGTCGGTCACGCCGGGCGCGTATGTGCAGGCAAGCCAGGCCACGCTGCTCTCGACTGTCCAGCAGCTCGATCCGGTCTACGTCAATCTGACGCAGTCGAGCCTCGAAGGTCTGAAGCTGCGCCGCGAAATCCAGGAAGGACGCCTGAAGACGAGCGGCATTCACGCCGCCAAGGTCACGCTGGTGCTGGAAGACGGCCGCGCGTACTCCGAAACCGGCAAGCTGCAGTTCAGCGACGTGACGGTCGACCAGACCACCGGTTCGGTGACGATCCGCGCCATTTTCCAGAACAAGGACCGCGTGCTGCTGCCGGGCATGTTCGTGCGCGCGCGCATCGAGGAAGGCGTGAACGAGAAGGCGCTGCTGGTGCCGCAAATCGGCGTGACGCATGACCAGAAGGGCCAGCCGACCGCGCTCGTCGTGGGTCCGGACGACAAGGTCTCGTTGCGTCAGCTGGTGGCCTCCACCACGTACCAGTCGAACTGGGTCGTCGAGAGCGGGCTGAATCCGGGTGATCGCGTGATCGTGCAGGGTACGGAGAAGGTCCGTCCGGGCGCAACAGTGAAGCCGGTCGCCGCGCAATTGCCGGCCACCCCCGCCTCCGGCGCCGTGGCTCAAGGCGCACCAGCGGCCAGCGGTGCGCAGACGGCTCAGGCTGCCTCTGCTGCATCGGGCGCGCAATAACAGGGAGCCCGCTTCATGGCAAAGTTCTTTATCGATCGCCCGATTTTTGCATGGGTGATCGCCATTATCCTGATGCTCGCGGGTATCGCGTCGATCTTCACGCTGCCGATCGCGCAATATCCGACCATCGCGCCGCCGGCCGTGCAGATCAGCGCAACGTACCCGGGCGCATCGGCGAAGACGGTTGAAAACACCGTCACGCAGGTGATCGAGCAGCAGATGAGTGGTCTCGACCACTTGCTGTACCTGTCGTCGACGTCGGACGATTCGGGTACGGCCACGATCACGCTGACCTTCGCGGCCGGCACCAATCCCGACATCGCGCAGGTGCAGGTGCAGAACAAGCTGCAGCTCGCCACGCCGTTGTTGCCGCAGGTCGTCCAGCAGCTCGGCACCAAGGTGACGAAGTCCAGCAGCAGCTTCCTGCTGGTGATGGCGTTCGTCTCCGAAGACGGCAGCATGAACAAGTACGATCTGGCGAACTACGTCGCGTCGCACATTCAGGATCCGGTCAGCCGTCTTGACGGCGTGGGCACGGTGACGCTGTTCGGCTCGCAGTACGCGATGCGGATCTGGCTCGATGCGGGCAAGCTGACCAACTTCGGCCTCACGCCGGTCGACGTGCAGACTGCGCTCCTCGCGCAGAACGTGCAGGTGGCGGGCGGCTCGCTGGGCGGCACGCCTTCGGTGCCGGGGCAGGTGCTGCAGGCCACCATCACCGAAGCCACGCTGCTGCAGACGCCGGAGCAGTTCGGCGACGTGCTGCTGAAGGTGAACCAGGACGGCTCGCAGGTCCGGCTCAAGGACGTCGCGCGGATCGAACTCGGTGGCGAAAACTACAACTTCGACACGAAGTACAACGGTCAGCCGACGGCCGGTTTCGGTATCCAGCTGGCGACCGGCGCGAACGCGCTGGCAACGGCGAAAGAGGTGCGCGCGAAGGTCGACGAGCTGTCGAAGTACTTCCCGAGCGGCCTCGTCGTGAAGTACCCGTATGACACGACGCCGTTCGTGCGCCTGTCGATCGAGGAAGTGGTCAAGACGCTGCTCGAAGGTATCGTGCTGGTGTTCCTCGTCATGTACCTGTTCCTGCAGAACCTGCGCGCGACGTTGATCC
>CALFSF010000571.1 GCA_937917025.1 uncultured Paraburkholderia sp. | reverse complement strand
ACGCGGCAGTCCTCCAGGCGCCTGGGCTTCTGGATGGACTACAGGAGATTGCCGACGCCGCCCCGGGATACCGTAGGGCAGTCGCTGCCTCAGCGTGTCCGGCTACCCCGTGGCAGCGAAGGGAAGGGCGACCATGGCTGATGTCGAAATATATATTCACGATTCGTCCTGAGACGCCCTGTGGTGCGTTCCGACGAGAGCCGTTGAGTGCCGGGCAGCATTTCGGTATCGCTGACGGCACCGACATTCCCACCGCGAACGGCCTTGTCGCTACCGTCAACCCGGTCTGACGGTATTGTCCAAGGGGTACTGGCGATAAAAACACTGCATTAAACGCGCGTCCGCCCGGCACCGCAGACCGCGCCCACCAGGCGACATCCCCTCAATTGCGAATATCGAACCTGAACTCCTGCAGCAACGATTCCCGCAAGCGAACGAACGCTGGACTGCCCCGATCGCGCGGACGCGGCAAATCCACCGGAACGATCCTGAACGGCGTATCCGCCCCGGCGCCCGACATCACCACGATCTTGTCCGCCAGGTAGACTGCTTCTTCGATATCGTGCGTCACCATCACCATGGTGACCTGTTCTTCCAGCCAGATGCGCTCCAGCTCCTGCTGCATTGCCATCTTCTTCATCGCATCCAGCGCGCCGAGCGGTTCGTCGAGCAGCAGAATGTCAGGGTTGATGGCGAGTGCCCGCGCGATACCCACACGCTGCGCCATGCCGCCGGATAACTGGCTTGGGTACGCGGTACGGAAATTTTCCAGTCCCACGAGGTTCAGATATTCGCCGATCCTCTGGCGCAGCGTTTCACCGGCGTACTTCTGCAATTCCAGCCCGAAAGCGATATTCGCTTCGACCGTCAACCAGGGCAGCAGGCGCGGCTCCTGAAAAACCATCGCCCGCTCGCTGCTGACACCGGTCACGATCTCGCCGTCCACTTTCACGGTCCCGCGATCTCCCTTTTCCAGTCCCGCGAGGATGCGCAACAGGGTTGTCTTGCCGGAACCGCTCGCGCCCACGATCACGACGAATTCACCCGCCGCGATATCGAGTTCGACGTCCTTCAGAACGGGCACGACGGATCCATTGATCCTGAACGACTTGCTCAGACGGTTGATCTGCAGCTTGTGCGGCGACCCGCTAACCGACACCATACCGACATCCTCCTATTGAGACGCGTAACTGTTATACCGGTTCGTCTGCACGGTATTGACCGACAGCTGTCCCTTGTGCAACTTTCCTTCCCGCTCAAAAACGTCGAGCCAGAACTGCGCATCGTGATCGGTGAAAAGCGCGTGCTGGCGGAGTCCGAAGCCGGGCCAGTAGCCGGCGAGCGCCGGATTTTCGCCGCGTTTCGCAAGCAGTTGCGCGATCAGTTTCCGCGCGTCGTCCGGATGTTCGGCGGCCCAGTCCGCCGCTTTCGCGGAATCGGTCACGAATGCACGCGCGGCTGCAGGGTGGGCTTCGAGAAAGCTTTTACGCATGACGTCATAGCCCAATGTGATGTCGCCGAGGACCTGATAATCGTCGAACAGCACGCGCACCCCGCCATCGGCCTCGAGCTTGCCGGCAAATACCGCCTGCCACTCTCCGACAGCCGCGACGTCAACCTGGCCCGAGCGAAGCGTCTGTTCCAGCTGTGGCCCGGGGACCACGATGAGCCTCACCGCATTCTGCGGAATCTTGTGAATCCGCAGATACTCGCGAACCGTATAGTCGAGATGGGCGCCCAGCGTATTCACGGCGATGGTTTTGCCGATCAGGTCGCTGGGTTTGGTAATCGGGCTTTTCGCCAGCACGTAGAAGTTGCTCTTCGCCGTCTTGCTGACGCCGAAGCCCGGTTTGACGGCGACCACGTCGTTGCCGTTGGAGATCGCATTGAGCACCGCCGCGGTCGCGGCACCGGCCACATCGACCGAACCCGACGCTATCGCGAAGAGACTCTCCGGGCCGCCTTGCGAAAAGCCTTTCGATTCCAGCACGACACCGTCGGCCTGCAGCCACCCCTTCGCGGCGGCAATCTCGCTGGCATTGATCGAACCGGCATTGCTCAGATAGCGGATCACGGTGACTTTCTGCGTGCCCGCCGCGGGCGCTGGCTGCTGCACCGATTCCGCGGCGTGAGCACTGGCGAGAATGGCCAGTCCCGTCGCCAGTAGCCCCGCCTTATTCAAAACCAGATTTCTGAACCCATGGACCATCGGTTTGCCACTCCAGTATTTTTTGTGCGGATGAAGTCAAGAGAAACGCGAGGGGACAACGGTGCGGCTGCTGGAGCCGGATTCATCCGATATCTCTCGGATCGACCCATTTGCATATTTTTCTTTGCAGGAAGATCAACGAGTAGTTACTGAGCAAACCGAGGCCGGCGAGAAGAACGATCGCGCCAAACATGAGCGGGATCTGAAAGTTGTATTGGGCCTGCATGACCTTGAAACCGAGCCCCTGATTGGCCCCGATCATTTCCGACGCCACCAGCATCAGCAAAGCCATTCCGGCGCTTAACCGCAGTCCGACGAAAATCGAGGGAATCGCGCCGGGCAGCGTCACGCGACGGAAAGTCTGCAGTTTCGACGCACCAAACATGCTCGCCATCTCGATCAGACGCCGATCGACCTGCTTGACGCCCGTCATCGTATTCATCAGCAGCGGAAACACCGTTGCCCAGAAAATCACGAATACCTTCGACGTTTCCCCGAGACCCATCAGCAGGATGAAAATCGGGTAGACGGCAAGCGCGGACGTTTGACGGAACATCTGCAAGATCGGATCAATCGCATTCTCGAACCGCGTGAACGTGCCCATTACCAGACCTAGCGGGATTGACACGACAACGGCCGCGCCGAACGCGATGCCTGCCCGCTGCAGGCTGATGAACAGGTCGCCGAGCAGCACGCCATTGACCAGCGCGGCAAACAGTGCGCGCACGACGGCGTCGACAGGCGGGATCACCGCCGGATTGAGCCATCCGCGAGAACTGGCAATCTGCCATAGCGCGAAGAACAGGATCAGTACGCCGTATCGATTAAGAAAGGCCCAGACCTTCAGATTGCGGACCTTTTCAATTCCAGAATCAAACGCTTTGAAAGCCGGCCTCGTAGCAAAATGGCCTGCTTGCTCCAGCTGCCTTTCGGCCATGCGGTCCTCCAGATGATCTAGTTGCGTATACGTGAATTCGCCATGCAGCAAACGCGTATCCGGCAATCCACGCGGTGCGGCGATTCCCGGCTGTATTGATGTGCTCAGGATTGAACGTGCTGCCCTTCGAACACTTGCCGTAGATGCGCAGCACCGCAACTTTACCGAACAACCATCACGCCGTGATAGATTGAATTCTTGATAGAACAGGCTTAAAAGTGCTTAGCGCAATATGGTCTAAACACTTGCCGATTTCCGGGGTAAGCCGAAAGCGCATTCGAGAGTCGCCGCCATTGCGAGAAGACTGGCCACGCGCTGCTGGTTGGCGTGGTCGTGGGTGACGAGGTATGCGGGAGAGGCGGGAAGTCGCTGCACAGCGGCGTCACGAACTTACCTGTTCAATCTGATGTGTCCGTTCCGGGTTATCCGCAAACGAGCCGAAGAAGGGGTTCGGTTGAATCGCTGCAAACACCTCAGTAGTGCTTTGTATCTGGTTTATGATTGGGGCGACAAGCAGAGTGAGCGGAAGGAAAAGCGGGCTGGCATGATTCGCGCCGAGCCTTGTGTATCAGTTCGGCCGGAATGGGCGCGGTACGGTCACGCTCGTTGCGTTGCGTGGTCATCGACGAGGCGTTCGAACTCGGCTCGGACGACTCCGCGCAATACGGCTCGGGTTGTTCAGGCAGCAGTTGCTGGTGGTCGCGCCGCTACAGAAGATCCATATCATCGAGCCGTTGTTTCCGGCGCAAGCTTCGCGCACAACGATGAGGGCGGCCTTCGAAGTTGCGCAAGCTGTCGATCTGTCGATCAAGGAGGATCTTGCACGCAAGGCGGGCGGCTCTACGTGAGCTGGCCCACAGTCGGCGGCGCTGAAAGCGCAGGTGCGCCGCTTATGGGCGCGAAGGGAGCTGTTGCGCAGCGTGCTTGGAGCGGGCACCGATGTCGCCGGATGCCGGGCTTCTCGCCTGCGAAGGAGGGAAGATTGGTATGCGGTCCGGCTGGCACCCGTATCGCCATGCACAAACGAAGGCCGGCGATAACGTGAACCTGCTTAATCCGTCAGACGAATACCGAACAACGTTGCCTGCGACTGACGAATGCGCTCCGCTTCGCGGTGGCGCGCGGCGTACGAGTAGTCCGAATCCAGGGGCAGATGATGCGATGCAAAAAGAT
>CALFSF010000570.1 GCA_937917025.1 uncultured Paraburkholderia sp. | reverse complement strand
TTCGTGAAAAGATGATTTCGGTCAACCGCGTGACCAAGGTCGTGAAGGGTGGCCGTATTCTCGGCTTCGCCGCACTGACCGTGGTTGGCGATGGTGATGGCCGCATCGGCATGGGCAAGGGCAAAGCGAAGGAAGTTCCGGTTGCTGTTCAAAAGGCAATGGAACAGGCTCGCCGCAACATGTTCAAGGTGCCGCTCAAGAATGGTACGTTGCAGCACGAAGTGCACGGCAAGCACGGCGCATCCGCAGTCCTCCTCGCTCCGGCGAAGGATGGTACGGGCGTGATCGCAGGTGGCCCGATGCGCGCAGTGTTCGACGTGATGGGCGTGCAAAATGTGGTGGCCAAGAGCCACGGTTCGACGAACCCTTACAACCTCGTCCGTGCGACGCTCGACGGCCTGCGCAAGCAGTCCACCCCGGGCGACATCGCGGCGAAGCGTGGTAAGTCCGTCGAAGATATTTTGGGCTAAGCCAGGTGGTCACCATGTCTGAAAAAACTGTCAAGGTTCAGCTCGTCAAGAGCCTGATCGGGACCCGCGAAACGCACCGTGCAACGGTACGTGGTCTGGGCCTGCGCCGACTCAACTCGGTTAGCGAGCTGCAGGACACGCCGGCTGTGCGCGGCATGATCAACAAGGTTTCGTACCTCGTTAAGGTCATCAGCTAAGCGGCTGACCAGGACTCAAGGAGTTGATAATGGAATTGAATAACCTGAAGCCGGCAGAAGGCTCGAAGCACGCAAAGCGTCGCGTCGGTCGTGGCATCGGCTCCGGACTCGGCAAGACCGCAGGTCGTGGTCACAAGGGTCAGAAGTCGCGTTCGGGCGGCTTTCACAAGGTTGGCTTCGAAGGCGGTCAAATGCCGCTGCAACGTCGCCTGCCGAAGCGTGGCTTCACGTCGTTGACGAGGGAATTCGTCGGCGAAGTGCGCCTCTCGGATCTGGAAAAGCTGCCGGTCGACGAAATCGATCTGCTGGCTCTGAAGCAAGCCGGCCTGGTTGGTGAGCTGATCAAGAGCGCCAAGATCATCGCGACGGGCGAGCTGAAGCGCAAGATCGTTGTGAAGGGTCTGGGTGCGACGAAGGGTGCACGTGCTGCTATCGAAGCAGCAGGTGGCTCTTTTGCCGAGTAACGTGCAAGTCGATTGCCGTCACTAGCATTTGCATCGGAGAAGGTACTTGGCTAACAGCCCGAGTCTCGCAAAACCCGGTCGAAGCGCGGCGAAGTTTGGCGATCTGCGTCGGCGGGCAGTATTTCTGCTGCTGGCGCTGGTCGTCTACCGTATCGGCGCGCATATTCCGGTGCCGGGTATCGACCCGGACGAACTGGCGAAGCTGTTCCAAAGCCAGTCGGGCGGCATCCTTGGCATGTTCAACATGTTCTCGGGTGGCGCACTCTCGCGGTTCACGATTTTCGCGCTGGGGATCATGCCGTACATTTCGGCATCGATCATCATGCAGTTGTTGGCGATTGTCTCGCCGCAGCTCGAGGCGTTGAAGAAAGAAGGACAGGCGGGGCAGCGGAAAATTACGCAGTACACGCGGGTCTTTACCGTGCTGCTAGCTACTTTCCAGGCGTTCGGCATTGCCGTTGCGCTTGAGAACCAGCCGGCACTCGTCATTGATCCGGGTATGGTGTTCCGGCTCACCACGGTCGTGACGCTGGTGACGGGCACGATGTTCCTGATGTGGCTGGGTGAGCAGATCACGGAGCGCGGACTCGGTAACGGCATCTCGATCATCATTTTCGGCGGTATTGCAGCGGGTTTCCCGAATGCAATCGGCGGTCTGTTCTCGCTGGTGCAAACCGGCTCGATGGGTCCGGTTTCGGCGATTATCGTCGTCGCGCTGATTGCTGCTGTGACGTATGTGGTGGTGTTCATCGAACGCGGCCAGCGCAAGATTCTTGTGAATTACGCCAAGCGGCAGGTGGGCAACAAGATTTACGGCGGCCAGTCTTCGCATTTGCCGCTGAAGCTGAACATGTCGGGTGTGATTCCGCCGATCTTCGCGTCGTCGATCATTCTCTTCCCGGCAACCATCCTGAACTGGTTCAGTTCGGGGTCGCGTACCAGCTGGTTTGGCGACACGCTGCATAACGTCGCTGACGCGCTCAAACCAGGTCAACCGGTGTACGTGTTGTTGTACGCGTTGGCGATCGTGTTCTTCTGCTTCTTCTACACCGCACTGGTGTTCAACAGCAGGGAGACGGCCGACAACCTGAAGAAAAGCGGCGCTTTCGTACCGGGCATCCGTCCGGGCGATCAGACGGCTCGATATATCGACCGCATCCTCACGCGTTTGACGCTGGCTGGTGCGATCTACATCGTGTTCGTTTGTCTGCTGCCTGAGTTTCTGGTACTGCGCTGGAATGTGCCGTTTTATTTCGGTGGAACGTCGCTGCTGATCATTGTCGTCGTCACAATGGACTTCATGGCGCAGGTGC
>CALFSF010000569.1 GCA_937917025.1 uncultured Paraburkholderia sp. | reverse complement strand
TGTAGCCGTGCTTGCTGGAGAACCGCCTGTATCCGCCATAGTGTTGCATCACGGCAAGCCGGCAAGCGGGAAAACCGGCCGACGCCTAACCGAACGCCGCCAGATACTCGGCCCAGTGCGCCGCTGGTTCCTGCGCGAGCGCATTCTTGACGAGGCTGATTTCGTCCTCGTACTCCGCCGCGGAAAAACCGCCGCGCAGCAACTGGAAGCGGCAATACAGCAGGTACGTGTTCACCACGTCCGTCTCGCAGTAATTGCGGATTTCCTCGATGTGGCCCTGCTGAAACGCATGCCACACCTGGCCGCCGTCCATGCCGAGCTTGCCGGGAAAGCCGCACATCTTCGCGAGCGCGTCGAGCGGCGCGTTGGCGCGCGCCTGATACATCGCGAGCACGTCCATCAGATCGGTGTGACGCGCGTGATAGCGGCTGATGTAGTTATTCCACTTGAAATCGCGGTCGTCCTCGCCGAGATCCCAGAAGCGCGACGCCGGAATGCCGTTCACGAGCGCCCGGTAGTTGAGCACCGGCAGATCGAAGCCGCCGCCGTTCCACGACACCAGTTGCGGCGTGTACTTCTCGATCACCCGGTAGAACGACTGGATCAGCGCCGGCTCGCCGTCGGCCAGCGTGCCGAGCGAGCGCACGCGAAAACCCGCGTTGTCGCGAAACACGCATGAAATCGCCGCGATGCGCTGCAGATGATGCGGCAGAAAATCGCTACCCGTCTTCTCGCGACGCGCGGCAAAGGCGTGTTCGGCGACTTCGTCGTCGGTGAGCGTGGCGGGGAGTCCTTCGAGCCGGCGAATGCCGGCGACATCGGGAATCGTCTCGATGTCGAAAACAAGAATAGGTGTCATCAGGTTACAGAACGGCGTCCTTGCGCACGCCGTTAGAGGCGAAGAACCGCTTCAGCCGCACCAGCGCTTCCTGCTGGATCTGGCGCACGCGTTCGCGCGTGAGGCCCATTTCGTCGGCGAGTTCTTCGAGCGTGGCCGGTTCGATGTGATTCAGCCCGAAGCGGCGCTCGATCACGTGACGATGCTTGTCCGACAGCCGCGCGAGCCATGCCCGCGTCAGCGTTTCCAGTTCGCGGTGCTGCACCTCGGCATCCGGCGACTGGCTCTGGTCGTCCGATAACAGATCGAGCAGGCTGCTCGCCGGATCGAGATCCAGCGGCGCGTCGAGCGACGCCGTGTGCTCGTTCAGCGCGAGGATATCGGTGACTTCGTCGGTGGTTTTGCCGGTCAGATACGCGATATCGTCGATGCTGGCGTCGCGGCGGTCGGCCGCCGGGCCGGAATTCATCGAATTTTTTTCCAGATGGCGCTTGGCGCGCAGCACCTGATTGAGCTCACGGATCACATGAACCGGCAGGCGCACCGTGCGCGCCTGATTCATGATCGCGCGCTCGATGCTCTGGCGGATCCACCATGTGGCATACGTCGAAAAGCGGAAGCCGCGCGTGGGATCGAACTTCTCGATCGCATGCATCAGGCCGAGATTGCCCTCCTCGATCAGGTCGAGCAGCGGCACGCCACGATTCAGATAACCCTTGGCGATACTGACGACAAGCCGCAGATTGCGCTCGATCATCACCTGCCGCGCCTCGAACTCGCCGGCCTTCGCGAGCCGCGAGTAACGCTGCTCTTCCTCGACCGTCAGGAGCGGCTTGACACTGATGCGATTCAGGTAATGCTGGATCGTGTCGGCAGTGAGTTCCGCCTGCAGAAGCGCGCGAAAATCGTCCGCATCGGGCGGGGAATCGTTTGCGCCGTCGCGTGCGTCAGCGCCCTCTTCGGCGCCGGCCTGACGCTCGTCGAGGCCGGCGGCGTTGTCGATTTCGTCCACGCTGTCGTCGTCGTTCACAGCGCCGCCGTCTTCCACCGAAACAGGCGTGGCACGGCTGACTGTCTCAGTTCCGGCTTGCGGCGGGCGGCGCTTCGATTTCGGCATGGTCGTATCGCTTATTGCGGCGGCAAATACTTCAGTGGGTCGACAGGTTTGCCCTGCCGGCGAACTTCGAAATGCAACATTACGCGGTCCGAATCGCTGTTGCCCATTTCGGCGATTTTCTGCCCGCGGGTTACAGCATCACCCTCTTTTACCATCAAAGCACGGTTATGTGCATATGCGGTGAGATAAGTCGCGTCATGTTTGATGATAATGAGATTGCCGTATCCGCGCAGCCCATTTCCAGCATAAACGACACGGCCGTCCGCCGAAGCCTTCACCGGGTCGCCCAGCGCGCCGCCAATATTCACGCCCTTGTTCTTTGCATCGTCGAAGGTGCCGAGGATCGGTCCGCGCGCCGGCCACGCAAAC
>CALFSF010000568.1 GCA_937917025.1 uncultured Paraburkholderia sp. | reverse complement strand
CCTGCCTCATCGACACCAATATGCCGGTGCGCGACGAACTGCCGGAATACGACTCGGGCGATACTTATCAGATCACGGGTCGTTCGCTCGTGCTATTCGCGCTGCACGCACGCGGCAGCACACAGCGCGTATTCGACCGTCTCGCGGAAAACCTGGTCGAGGATCTGACCAGCGAGAAGTAACCGGAAGACGATGAGTGCAATGGCATCGTCTCTGGGCTTTTTCGTGCTGACTGATGTCTGGTGACGTTCGCGGCGGCGGCGGTGAGGAGCCGCGATTCCAACACCGCTGCCGCTACCGCTCACGACTGAACCTGCTTGAATCCCCGTTGACGCCGCTCAGGCGCCTCAGGACCACGGCGCACCCCGCGTCGTGGTAAAACGCATGCTGGCACCGCATCGAAAGGACAAGAACCGCATCATGGATGGCAACAAATCGCTGCATCAAACATCGTTTTATCTGCTGCTGTTCGCTGTGTCCGTTGCGCTGTGCTTTATCCTCGCGCCGTTTTTCAATACGATTTTCTGGGGCAGCATTCTTGCCCTCATCTTTCAGCCCGTGCAGCGCCGGCTGCTGGTCCGCCTTGGCCGTCGCCGCAATCTGGCGGCGTTCATCACGCTGCTGCTGTGTATCGTCATCGTCATCCTGCCCCTGACGCTGGTTGCCGGCACCCTCGTGCAACAGGGCTCGCTCGTGTACGGCCAGATGAAGTCGGGCAACCTGAATTTCGGCAACTACTTCGACCACATCGTGCATGCACTGCCGCTCTCCGTGCAGCATCTACTCGGTCAGGTCGGACTCACCGACATCTCCGACCTGCAGCGCAAGCTCACGGCCGGCGCGGCGCAGATCAGCCAGTTTCTCGCGGGGCAGGCGTTGAGCATCGGGCAGAACACGCTGCAGTTTCTGGTCAGCTTCGGCGTCATGCTTTATCTGCTGTTCTTTCTCGTGCGCGATGGGCGCGAAATATCCCGCCTGATCCGCGAAGCCATTCCACTCGACGAAAACCGCAAGCAACATCTGCTGCGCAAATTCACGACCGTCGTGCGCGCTACCGTCAAGGGCAACGTCGCGGTGGCGCTCGTGCAGGGCGGCCTTGGCGGGATCGCATTCTGGGTCATCGGCATTCAGGGCGCGCTGCTGTGGGGCGTGATGATGGCGTTTCTTTCACTGCTGCCGGCGATCGGCGCGGCGCTGATCTGGGGACCCGTCGCGATCTATTTTCTGCTGACGGGCGCGCTCGCCAAAGGGCTCGGGCTGATCGCGTTCTGCGCGATCGTGATCGGAATGGTGGATAACGTGCTGCGCCCGATACTCGTCGGCAAGGACACGAAGATGCCCGACTGGGTCGTGCTGATCTCGACGCTGGGCGGCATGGCACTCCTCGGCATTAACGGCTTTGTGATCGGCCCGCTCGTCGCGGCGCTGTTCATGAGTTGCTGGGATCTGTTCACGCGCGACAAACACGGCGCTTCGATTGAGGAATGAGGTGCTGCGGGGCTCGCGTGGCGTCGCGCCGCGCGGCCCGTGGGTTCGCCCTGGTGGACGCCTGACGGGTTGCCCCCCTCTGCGCGAAAGACCTTGAATCGCGCCATCCTTTTTTGAACTGGATGCCTTCCTGAACGGCTGTTCGGACTCGCCCCCGGTGCGGCCCGCCTGAATGCTGCCGCTTCCACTGCGAAACATGCAATACGAGCGATGCGATGTGTTGCGGCGCAGTATGCCGGTCCGATATATCGGCCCAGCGCGAAAACTATGAGTGTCGTGCAAGCCATGAATTTGCTTATGCGACATTGATCTTTACCGCGTGACTGAAGCGGCTACAGTTGATGTGTGCCATTCCATCGCGCTGAGTGTCGGCACTCGGAGGAACGCCATGAGCATCTGGAAGCCGGACCCGAGTTTTTATCCGTCGCCCCGACTTGCCGCGCAGGCTCCGCCCGAAAAGCTCGCGTACGTCGCGGCTTTCGATCCCGATCGCAATCTGCCGGACGCGATCGAAATCGTCGACGTCGATCCTGGCTCGCAGAATTACGCCAGTATCGTCGGGACCCTGCCGATGCCGAATACCGGCGACGAGCTGCACCATTTCGGCTGGAACGCGTGTTCGTCGTGTCTGTGTCCGAATGCGCCGCATCCGCACACCGAGCGGCGCTATCTGGTCGTGCCAGGGCTGCGCTCGTCGCGCATCTACATCATCGATACGAAGGCTGATCCGCTCAAACCGGGCATCGTCAAGATCATCGAGCCGGAGACGATCGCGAACCGTACCGGCTATTCGCGGCCGCATACGGTGCATTGCGGGCCGGGCGGCATCTACGTGACGGCGCTGGGAAGCGCTGAGGGCGGCGCACCGGGCGGAATTTTCCTGCTGGATCCACAAAGCTTCGAGCCGCTGGGGCGCTGGGAAGTCGATCGCGGCCCGCAGCGGCTCGCTTACGACGGCTGGTGGCATCTCGGCTACGACACGCTCGTGACGAGCGAATGGGGAACACCCGACACCTTCGAAAACGGCCTGATTCCCGAAGTACTGTCAGGTGGGCGCTACGGCCGCAAGCTGCATTTCTGGGACCTTACGCGACGCAGGCATCTGCAGGAAATCGATTTCGGGCCCGAGTATCAACTCGTTTTCGAACTACGGCCGGCGCACGATCCGACCAGGGCTTACGGCTTCGTCAACTGCGTGATCAGCCTGAAGGATCTATCGTCGTCGATATGGGTCTGGCATCGCGACGGCAATGCGTGGGCGGTGCGCAAGATCATCGATATTCCCGCTGAGC
>CALFSF010000567.1 GCA_937917025.1 uncultured Paraburkholderia sp. | reverse complement strand
CGGCGCGCCTCCGGGCGAGCCCAGGTCTGCCCGAGCGGGCGCCGCTGCGGCGAACTTCGGAGGCGAAGGCGGTGGAGGTGCGGCCGCCGCCGCAGAGCGGCTTTCGTTATAGAGAAACTCCAGACGCGCCTGGATCGCCTTCGCGGTCGCCGCGTCCGGCTCGGCGCTCGCGCGGTAGTCGGTGAGCTGGCCCGAGAGCACGTCCTTCGTTTCGAGGAACGTGTCGATCATGTCCTTGCGCAGCACGAGTTCGTTGTTGCGCGCGCGGTCGAGCAGCGATTCGAGAATGTGCGTCGTTTCGGTGAGCGCGGTGAAGCCGAAGGTCGCCGCACCGCCCTTGATCGAGTGCGCCGCGCGGAAAATCGCCGCGAGGTCTTCCGGATCCGGATGGCCGATGTCGAGATTGAGCAGCAGCTGCTCCATCTGCGCGAGCAGTTCGTCCGCTTCGTCGAAGAACGTCTGGTAGAACTGAGTGATGTCGAGTGTCATGCCTGGGTCACCGCGAGAAATCCTGTCTGGGCTGGGCTGTGTCTTGTTGCGCTGCGTCCGTCGCCGCTCAGACCACGCCGGGTACGGCAAGCGCCGCGACCAGCTCGGTCAGCATGTCGGGGTCGAGCGGCTTTTCGATCCAGCCGGTCGCGCCCGCATCGCGCGCCGCCGCCTTGAACGTGTCGCCGGACTCGGTCGTCAGCACGAGAATGGGCGTCGCCTGATACGCCGGGTTGCCGCGCAGCGCCGCGATCAGATCGAGGCCGGTGCGACCGGGCATGTGCTGGTCTGTCAGCACGAGGTCGAACGGCATCGCCAGCGCGTTCTCCAGCCCCGCTTCGCCGTCGGCCGCGAGCGTCACCTGATAGCCGGCCGCCGTCAGCGTCGCGCAGAGAATCTCCCGCATCGCTGCCGAGTCGTCGATTGCCAGAATGTGCCTGATCATGAAATCCTCACTGCGCTTGCTGTGGGCTGTCCGGCCTGCCGCGCCGCCCCGGCGCTCGTGCCGGCCAGACAACTGCCTGTTGCTTCGTTACTGCGTCGCCGCTGCCGGCGCCGTCCGGGGTGCAACCGTCACCGGCTGCGCAATCTTTTCGAGCAGCGGCTCTTTCGCCGAGCCCGCTGCATCCGACGACAGCGTCGTCGTCGTGGTGTCGTCCCGCATCAGCGCTTCTTCCGACTTGCGGTTGAGCACGATGATGCTGATACGACGGTTTTCCGGGTCGAGCGGGTCGGCCTTGTTCAGGTTCTGCGTCGACGCAAGACCGAGCACGCGCAGCACCTTCGTTTCATCCATGCCGCCTGCGATCAGTTCGCGCCGCGACGCGTTCGCGCGGTCCGCCGACAGCTCCCAGTTGCTGTAACCCTTCTCGCCGCCGGCGTACTGCACGGCGTCGGTGTGACCCTGCACGACGATGCGGTTCGGCACGTCGTTCAGCGTCTTGCCGATCTCGCGCAGGATGTCGCGCATGTACGGCTCGACGATGTCGCGGGCGGTGGCGAACATCGGCCGCTTCTGCGAATCGACGATCTCGATGCGCAGGCCCGTCAGCGTCGAATCGATGCGGATCTGCTGCTTGAACTGGCGCAGCACCGGATTGGCTTCGATCGCCGCCATCAGCTTGACCTGCAGGTCATGCAGGCGAACCTGCTCGCGACGCTCGAGCGCCCCCTGCGTCTGGTTGACCGCGTCGTCGTCGTTGCGGGCGGCGGTCTTTTCGGCGCGTGCCGTCGAGCCGTCGCTCTGCCGCGTGATGCCCTGCTGGTCGGTCGAAATGTCGCGGCCGCCGCCTTTCAGGATGCTCGAATCCTCGGCGCTGCGATCGCCGCCCATCAGCGCCACCTTGAGCGGCTGGTTGAAGTATTCGGCGATACCGCGCAGCTGCACCGTCGAGGCGGAGCTCAAGAGCCACATCAGCAGGAAGAACGCCATCATCGCGGTCATGAAGTCGGCGTACGCGAGCTTCCACGCGCCGCCGTGATGGCTGGACTTCCTCGGCGCCGAGCGCTTGACGACGATTGCGCGGTCCTTGTCCTTGCTCATTCCCAGTCCCCGGCCGTCGCCTTATTTCGCCTTGACGCGGCGCACGTGCTCTTCCAGCTCGGCGAACGACGGCCGTTCGGTCGAGAAGAGCACCTTGCGGCCGAACTCGACGGCGATCGCCGGCGCATAGCCGTTCAGGCTGGCGAGAATCGTCACCTTGATGCACTGGAACATCTTGGTCGACTCGGTCACGCGCTGCTCAGCGACGCTCGCGAGCGGCCCGATGAGACCGTACGACAGCAGAATCCCGAGGAAGGTACCGACGAGCGCCTGGGCGATCATCTCGCCGAGAATCGCGGGCGGCTTGTCCGCGGACGCCATCGTGTGCACCACGCCCATCACGGCCGCGACGATACCGAACGCCGGCATCGCGTCGCCGACCTTCATCAGCGCGTGGGCCGGCGCCTCGCCTTCGTGATGATGGGTTTCGATTTCCTCGTCCATGAGGCTTTCGATCTCGAAGGCGTTCATGTTGCCGCCCACCATCAACCGCAGGTAGTCGGTCAGGAATTCGACGATATGCTGATCCGCGAGGATCTTCGGGTACTGCGTGAAGATCGGGCTTTTCTGCGGATCGTCGATATCGGCTTCGAGCGTCAGCGTGCCTTCCTTGCGCGCCTTTGCGAGCAGCACGTACAGGAGCGCCATCAGCTCCATGTAGACGTCCTTGTTGTACTTGGCGCCTTTGAAAAGCGTCGGGATCACGCGAAGCGTGGCCTTGATCGTCTTCATCCCGTTGCCGAGAATGAACGCACCAAGTCCAGCACCCGCAATCATCAGCACTTCGACGGGCTGCAACAGCGCGCCAAGATGGCCGCCTTCCAGCGCATAGCCGCCGAAGACGGACAACAGCGTTACGAGTGTTCCCACGAAAATCAACACTGCCGAGCCCTCACAAAGAAGCGACGGAGACCGTCGTTAAACTGGTTTACGGCACGTGGACAGAAAACTTTGGGGGTAAAGGGGCCGCCCACCGGGTCTATCCCAGGTGGGCTCGGGAATGCGCGCCGGCCGGGCATGCGCCGCCGGCCGTACATCGCGGGTGCGCGGAATGCCGCGGGCCGGCCCGCTCAGCCGGCCGCGCGTGGGCCGGCTTTCCTCGCGGGACGGCCGCCGCGCGGGCCGCGCCGGGCGCCCGGACTCATGCTCATGCCGACGCGACGAGAATCGGGGCGCCGGCCGGCGGGGTTTTGGCGTGGGCGGCCTCGGCGGCCTTGCGGGTCTTGCCGGCCCGCGAGGGCGGCTGGCACAGCCCGCAGACGAAACCCTGCTGCGGATCGTGCGCATGCGCGACAAAATGTCCGCCGCAGCGCGTGCAGGGTGTCATCTGCAACATGCCCGAGTCGAAGAACCGCACCAGCGTCCAGGCGCGCGTGAGGCTCAACACCGGCTCGTCCTGCTGCAACTGGACGTGCTCCAGATAGAGCCGGTAGCTTTTCACGATCGACTGGATCGGGTCGCAGCCGCCTTGCAGGTTGATGAACCGGTAGATATTGAAGAACAGCGACGAATGGAAATTCGGCTGCCACGTCATGAACCAGTCTGTCGAGAAGGGCAGCATGCCCTTGGGCGGCGAGACGCCCTTCAGTTCCTTGTAGAGTCTGATCAGCCGGTCGCGCGAAAGGCTGGTTTCCGCCTCGAGGAGTTGCAACCGTGCGCCCAGTTCGATCAGCTCGATCGCCAGGGTGATTTCCCTGACTTCCGTCATCACGCTTTTCGTTGCCATCCGCCCTCGTCCTGTCGTCCGTACCGGCTCCGGACGGCCGGCTGGCCGACCGCAGGGGACTGCAGCGTGCGCCTCAACCGATCTGCTCGGTCGGCTGGCTCGCCATCAGGATCGCCGAATGCGCCTGGGCGACGACGCCCTGTTTGCCTTTCTCAGCGAGGGACGAAAGAATCGCGTGGTCGTCGAACCGGAAGCGGCAAAGCACCTGATTCGAAGCGGCCAGCTTGACGGTCTGTGCAAGCGACAGATTGGAGAGGACGTCAGCGAGCTGGTCCGAGATGCCCATGCGGAACATGCCCATGGGCTTGTCCTCACGCAGAAGACGTTGGGCCAGCAGAAGGTAGGACAGGTTTACTTCTCTGATCTCACTGAGCATTTCGCTAGTGGCGGTCATGATTCCCCCGGTTCGATCTGGCTGGTCAGGCCGTTGCGGAAACGTTTGCTCGATCGCGCGCGGCGAAAACGCACGACCGGCCCGTTTATGGTCATTCCAGCATTGTGTCGAAAGCACAACCGGTCGGAAATCGGACAGACCGCCTGTCTCCTTGACGGAAATGTCCATTATTACTGTAGGAATTTTTCCTACACGATGAGCGGCGAGCCGTTTTCAGACATGACAGGGATGTCGCGCCAGGGGCGGGTGGACGGGGTTACAGGCGAATTCCAGGCTTTGCGGGTTCATCCGTTTCGCGATCTGGCCGTTGCACGGCCCAACCCGTGCCCCGGCGGGACACCGTGCTACCCTTCGACTCGCCTGTCATGGGCATCGAGTCCCTTGCCTTTATTGGGTCTCCCGGATATCGGGAGAAATCGGGGAACGCCTGTTTCGCGCTGTAACAACATTAAGTGTTTGAAAAATAGCTCGAATTAGCGCACCCAATCCCGATAATGGTCCTAAGGGATAACCCGATCCGGCTCGGGCAGTCCTTGCGCGGCAAATGGAAAACGCCGCGCAGTCCGCCCGACCAGGCATTCGCCCCGCTCACCCGGGCGACGTCGAGCGAAGCCGTCTGAACAAGGAGAACCGCATGCGAATCGCACAAATCGCGCCGCTTTATGAAGCTGTCCCGCCGAAATTTTACGGCGGCACCGAGCGCGTCGTCTCTTACCTCACCGAGGCGCTGGTGGACCTCGGTCACGACGTCACGCTGTTTGCGAGCGGCGATTCGGTTACCTCCGCGAACCTCGAAGCATGCTGGCCGCGCGCGCTGCGGCTCGACCCGACCGTGCGCGACGCGATGGCGCCGCACGTGCTGATGATGGAACGGGTGCGCCGCGTCGCCCACGAGTTCGACGTGCTGCACTTTCACCTCGACTATCTGCCGTTCCCGCTATTCTCGACGATGGACACGCCGTTTGTCACGACGTTGCATGGCCGCCTCGATCTGCCCGAACTTCAGCCGGTATTCGATGCGTTTCCGGACACGCCAGTCGTGTCGATCTCGGATTCGCAGCGCAAGCCGCTGCCGCAGGCGAACTGGCTCAACACGATCTATCACGGCCTGCCCGCGCAGCTGCTGACGCCGCAGACCCATAAAAAGCCGGAATATCTGGCGTTCCTCGGCCGTATCTGTCCGGAGAAGCGCGTCGATACAGCCATCAGGATCGCTGCCCAAAGCGGTCTGCCGCTGAAGATCGCCGCCAAGGTGGACAAGGTCGACCAGGAATACTTCAAGACGGAAATCGAGCCGCTGCTCTCGCAGGCGCACGTCGAGTTTGTCGGCGAGATCAACGAGGCGCAGAAGCCCGAGTTCCTCTCCGGCGCGAAGGCGCTGCTGTTCCCGATCGACTGGTCGGAGCCGTTTGGCCTCGTGATGATCGAGTCGATGGCGTGCGGCACGCCGGTGATCGCGTTCAACCGCGGCTCGGTGCCCGAGGTGATCGACCACGGCGTAACCGGCTATGTCTGCGAAGACGTGCAGGGTGCGGTCGCCGCGCTCCAGCGCATCGACGAACTTTCCCGCAGCGAAATCCGCGCGCAGTTCGAGCGCCGCTTCAGCTCGACGACGATGGCGCGGAATTACGTCGATGGATATACGACGCTGCTGGAAGCCGCGCGCCGTCCGGTGCTGCGCCGGGTTGCAGCGGGCTGAGCGATCAGCCGATACGTTATTCGGGTGAATCGTCTGCGTGAATCGTTTGCGTAGCGGATGAATCGAACGATTCATTTCGCCGGCAACAAAAAGCCGCCTGAAAAGGCGGCTTTTTTATTGGCTTCGACCGATCGTATCAAGCATTGGTTTAGTCAACGCAATTGCCTTCAAAACGCTTTCGATAACCGGATGGAATTACTGTTCGATCAGGAATCGCTCACGGTTCTTTCCTGCGATCCATTTTGGCGGCTTGCCGCGCCCGCTCCACGTACTGCCGGTTTTGGGATCCTGATAACGCGGCGGCAACGGTGCTTTCCTGGGCGGCCGGCCGCGCCGGGCGGCCTCGGCGAAGCCCAGATCCTGTGCCGTCAGCCCGTATTCGACGATCTTGTGACGGATCTCCGCGATCACATTCACGACTTCGGTACGACGTGCCTCGTCGGCCTGCGCCTGGAGTCGCGCTATCTGAGCCTTGAGATCTGCGTATTGTGATGACATTGTGGCCTCTCCCTTATCGCGGCAGTCATTCGGTCGGAGATTAGCTGTATTTAGCAGAATTCGCAATGTGCGACAGACCCGTATATCCAGAAAAGATCTGATAATTATTAAACCCGGTCCGAAGTTATATTGCGCCGACCTTTATCCCGAAATAATTACCGGTATTTCATCGAATTTGACAATTCTTGACAGTGTTGCAGGGTGCGTTTGCCTAAAATCCGCGACTCGGGCGCGCATTGCGTATTTCGCGATGCCGCAACGGCATTCGACCTTTAAAGGAATACGCACATGCAATTGTCGCGACGCGTCGCCGCCGAAATGTTCGGCACGTTCTGGCTCGTGCTCGGAGGGTGCGGCAGCGCCGTCCTCGCCGCGAGTCTTTCTGGTCCCGAGCAGGGTTTGGGTATCGGCTACGTGGGCGTCGCGCTCGCGTTCGGCCTGACCGTGCTGACGATGGCCTATGCAATCGGGCATATCTCCGGATGCCATCTGAACCCGGCGGTCAGCGTCGGGCTGACGGTCGCGGGTCGCTTCCCGGCCCGCGACCTCGTCCCGTACATCGCGGCTCAGCTGGTCGGCGCGATACTCGGTGCGTTTGTGCTCTCGCTGATTGCATGCGGCAAGCCGGGCTTCGACCTTGTGGCGAGCGGCTTCGCCACCAATGGATATGACGGCCGCTCGCCCGGACACTATTCGATGCTCGCGGCGTTCATCTGCGAAGTGGTGCTGACCGGCTTCTTCCTGTTCGTGATTCTCGGCGCAACCGACCGGCGCGCGCCGGCGGGATTCGCACCGATCGCGATCGGTCTGTGCCTGACGCTGATCCACCTGATTTCGATTCCGGTGACGAACACCTCCGTCAATCCGGCCCGCTCGACCGGCCCGGCGCTGTTCGTCGGGGGCGGCGCGGTCGACCAGTTGTGGCTCTTCTGGCTCGCGCCGATGCTGGGCGCGATCGTCGCGGGTCTGGTCTATCCGGTCATTGCGCGGGAACGTGAAGCGGCGCGAGGCGTGGAAGCCTTGAGTTAGGTCTCGCGTCCGGGCGCCGCGCAGTGCGGCGATGTTTCGACAGGCTCGGCGTTCTGCCGCTTGTCGGGCTGGCGAAGGGATTCGCCAGCCTTCAACTTCACCTTCGCCGCGACGATCACGACGTCAGTTCGTCGTCCATGGCGAACAGCTTGCGCAGATGATGGGCAACGCCGGCCTCGAAGTTGTTGCCGATCCGCGGCACGTCCGGCAGGCGCCGCATCAGATCCGGATTGGCGTTGTTCATCATGAACGGATAGCCTGCCGTTTCCAGCAGATCGATGTCGTTCATGTTGTCGCCGAAGGCCACGCAGCGTGCCGCGTCGATACCGAGACGCTCCAGCACAACCCGCAACGCCGTGCCTTTCGACACGCCCGCCGTCATGACTTCGAGACAGTCAGGCAACGAATAGGTCACATACAGCGCCTCGCCGAACTCGCGCTCGAGATTCGCCGCGACATGCGCGAGGTCCGCCGGATCGCCGATATACAGCACCTTTGCGATGTCCTTGCCGGAGTGCCTGCGCAGGTCGATCACTTCGTACGTAAATCCCGAGTCCTGATGAAAACGCAGCAGTTCAGGCGCGTCCCGATCGATCAGCCATTCCTGGTCGGCGAACAGATTGACGATCACACGGCCATGCTCGCCGACGACTTCCGGCTCGACGAGGCGCCGCACGATTTCCGGCGCGAGATCCCGCGCGTACATCAGCGTGTTGTCGGGCGCATGCACCCGCGCGCCATTCGACGTCACCAGATATGGCTTGATACCCAGCACGTCGCGAATGCCGGCCACGTCGGAGTAATGGCGCCCGGTCGCGATGACAAAGTGAAGCCCCTGGGCTTCGAGCGCGCGTACCGTGGAAACGGTGAACGGGTCTACCTGATGATCGCTATTGAGCAGGGTTCCGTCGAGATCGGTGGCGATAACTTTGTACATGTCGTGGGCGGTGCCGCAGGCTCAAAGGGCGTATTTTAACGCCCCGAACCCGCGCGCCGCGCCCCGTCGCCGTTTTACGCGTTGAGCCGCCGCGCTTCTGTCCTTGCAAGCTGCAACCCGCCGTGCGCTGAATCGGCCAGCGGCGTGCGCAGACGTCCATGGTACGAAGCCGGCACGTAGGGCCGCAGCGGCTCACCCAGGCCGCCGCACAGCGCGACGGGCAAGGTGCCGCGTGGATCGAGCGCATCGATCATCTTCGCGATTTCCGTTCCGGCTTCTGTAAGCAGACGGGCGGCGAACGGATGCGTGCGATGCTGCAGGACGATAGGCGCGAGGCTCGCGTACGCAGTCTGATTGGCCGCGCAAAGCCAGACGATCAGGCTGTCGCGATCCTGTGCGTCGACGCGCTCGAGCAACGCCTGCGCGAGCGCATCGTGGGGCACGCGGCCATCGAGCGCCTGCTGCGCGTAGACGGCTGCCCGCAAGCCAAGCCAGGCGCCGCTTGCCTCATCGCCGGATGGAAAGCCGAAGCCGCTCGCGATGCGCCAGAGTCCGTCGCCATCGGCCGCCGCGGCGACGCTGCCGGTGCCGAGCGCGACCACCACGCCATGGGCGCCGCCGTGCGCGCCGAGCAGCGTCGTATAGGCGTCGCTCTCGACCGCGAGCCCCGCCAGCTTCGGTGCGTGATCATGGAACGCCGCGAGCCAGTCGCGATTGTTCACGCCCGCGAGACCGCACCCCAGCACGCAGCGTGACCAGTCCAGCTCGATCCCGGCGGTGGCGAACGCAGCGCGGCAGGCGGCCTCGATCGCCTGCCAGGCGCGCTCCACACCGAGGCCAAGACCCGATGGGCCGCCCGCAGCCTGCGCGAGTTCCGCACCGTGAACGTCGCCGAGCACGAGCCGGGTGCCGGAGCCGCCGCCATCCACACCGATAAGGTAAAGGTCTGAAGTCATCGAATACAGTCGAAGAAAAAGGATGGTGCAGAGACTATCGGGTTCAATTCGATCCGGCAATCTGCCATCCGGCCAGGTGGCGGCGCGCGCCCATTCCGCTATTCTTTGCCGGGCGGCATTCGGCAGATCGACAACTCATAAGGCAGGAGCAGGAACGTGACACAACGATGCAACTGGGCGACGACAGAAGCACTTGCGCAATATCACGACACGGAATGGGGCGTGCCCTCGCGCGACGACCGGCACCTCTTCGAGCTACTCGTACTGGAGGGCGCGCAGGCGGGCCTGTCGTGGTCGACGATCCTCAACAAACGCGCAGGGTATCGCCGCGCGTTCGCCGATTTCGATATCGACGCCGTTGCCCGCTTCACGCCGAAGCACATTGACGCGTTGCTGCTCGATGCTGGCATCGTCCGCCATCGGGGCAAGCTCGAATCGGTGGTCACGAACGCGCGGGCGGTCCAGAAAATCCAGGCCGAACACGGTTCGCTGGCGAACTTCGTATGGTCATTCGTCGACCAGACGCCCATCCAGAACGACTGGGCAAGCTATCGGGACGCGCCTGCGTCGACCGCCGTTTCGGACGCGCTCAGCAAGGCACTCAAAGGGTGGGGCTGCAAATTCGTCGGCACCACGATCTGCTATGCGTTCATGCAGGCCGTGGGCATGGTGAACGACCACGAGCGAACTTGCGCGTGCAGGGCGGCCTGCGTCGCGCCCGGCAAAAAGGGCCGCAACCGGAAGACGGGCTAGACGCGGCGCTCCGTTTCGTTTGGCGCGGTCGCTCAGGTCGCCTTATGCGTCGCGTAGCGTGGGCGAGACCACGCTACGGACCGTAAAAATTGCCCACCTCGGGTTTCATCCACTACATATTTACCGATCTCAGTCGTTATAACTGTGAGGAAGACCGTAGGTCTTCAAATAACAATGACCGCTGCGCATCGCGCAGGGGAGACTCACCATGAAAAGCCTGAACTTCCTGACCCATCAGGAGATTTTCGACCAGGCCGTCGGCCATCTGCTTGACCAGCGGCGCGCGGCGCTACTGCCACGCGGCGGCGGCGCGTACCGGAGTCACTGCGGCGGATGTCCCGTCGGGAATTTCATCAAGCCCAGTGACTATATGACGGCGATGGAAGGCATTCCCGTCCGCTATATCGGAAAAGATCCACGCGATGTGCCCATTTATATGGACGTCGGCGTTGCCGCACTCAAGAAAGCGCTGCTGCGTGTGCGTATCAACATTTACGACGCGACCACAGTCGAATTGCTCAGTTGCCTGCAGAATGTGCACGACGTGTTCGGAACGTGGGAATGGCAGGAGCGTCTCGTCTCGATCGCCCGGCAGTTCGGCCTGTCCGCCGAACGGGTGAAGACGGCGGCGTGACGCCCGAACAGCGACGATGCGGGGGAGCGCCAGCCAGGCGGAGTTCGCCTCGCTGTCGCGTGTGCGGCCGCCCATCCCGGCCATGGCGCCGACTTCATTGCTCTCGAGACCCAAAATAAAAACGGCGGTGTAGCTTCTTTCGAA
The DNA here is from genome assembly GCA_937917025.1 of uncultured Paraburkholderia sp. GTDB lineage: Bacteria > Pseudomonadota > Gammaproteobacteria > Burkholderiales > Burkholderiaceae > Paraburkholderia. The sequence continues at coordinate 2,664 of CALFSF010000567.1, read as the reverse complement.
GCTACACCGCCGTCTGGCCGTGCGTAAAAGCGTGCTTAGTGCAGCTTTTTCGGCAGTTGCTGGCTACGCAGGCGCTTGTGCAGGCGCTTCACAGCAGCAGCCTTCTTGCGCTTACGTGCCGTCGTCGGCTTTTCGTACGATTGGCGCTCGCGCAGCTCGGCGATCAGGCCATTCTTTTCGATTGCGCGACGAAAGCGGCGGATCGCCACTTCGAACGGCTCGTTTTCTTTCAGAAGAATCGTCGTCATGTAATTCCTAACTAAATCGCTTGATACGGTTAATTGCGTGGCGGCAACCCGCTCACGCGCCGGCACTCCGGTCGTTTCGATTCATGGCCAATAACAGGCAAACGAAACCATGGACGAAAACGAGAGGCAAAGCGGCCACGGAGGCCGGAAAAGAGAGGTAGGGAGTTCACCGCGAGAACGCGGGCAGACGCATATGCACCACTACGTCTGATGCCCGGTTCACCGCCGACGTCCAACTACAAATCGACCACGAAACAGGCAAAGATCTCAATTCACTCCCGATGATATCAGGAAAAACTCGTGCCCACCACCACTTTCACCCGTGCGTTCAGGCACTTGCGTCGTTCAGACGGCGGATATCGGCGTCCGTGAGCGTCAGGTGGACCGCCGCAACCAGGCTTTTCAGCTGGTCGACCGAGGTCGCGCTGGCAATCGGCGCCGTCACGCCCGGACGCGCCATCAGCCACGCCAGTGCCACCGTGGCGGGCGTGCTGTTGTGCCGTCCGGCGACTTCGTCGAGCGCTTTCAGGATTTCGAGACCGCGTTCGTCCAGGTATTTTTCGACCCGGCTGCCGCGGGCGGTGCTTTTCCCGAGGTCCGCCTTCGACCGGTATTTGCCCGACAGAAAGCCGCTAGCAAGACTGTAATACGTCACGACACCCAGCCGGTGCGCGAGCGCGACCGGCTCGATCCCGGTTTCATACGAAGCGCGATCATACAGGTTGTACTCCGGCTGGAGCAGCTGATACTTCGGCAAGCCGTTCTGCTGCGCGACCGCGAGCGCCTCCTCGATTCGCGCGCCGCTGTAGTTGGAGGCGCCGATCACCCGCACCTTGCCCGCCTCGATCAGGCGCTGGTAGGCGCCGAGTGTTTCGGCGAGCGGTGTTTCCGCGTCGTCGAGATGCGAAAAATAGACGTCGATGTAATCGGTTTGAAGGCGACGCAGCGAATCTTCGACTGCCGCCTGGATATTGGCGCCCGACAGCCCTTTTCGCGCGCCGAGCATGCCGACCTTGGTCGCGAGCACGACCTTGTCGCGCCTTCCGCCCTGTTTCAGCCACTTGCCGATGATGGCTTCCGATTCGCCGCCGTGGTGCCCCGGCACCCAGGCCGAATAGACGTCGGCGGTGTCGATGAAGTCGAGTCCCGCGTCGACGAAGGCGTCGAGAATCGAGAACGACGTGGCTTCGCCGGCGGACCAGCCGAACACGTTTCCGCCGAAAGCCAGCGGTGCGACCTGTACCTGCGACGTGCCGATATTGCGTTTTTGCATGACGTCTCCCAAGGGAAATGCGACCGGATCGACAAGCATACGCCGCCTCGCGAATCCGCACAGGGAGGCGCTTTCCGGGCTTTCGACCCGCTGCGGACCGGCCCGTTCCCTCCCTCTTTTCTCCCCAGCCCCTAAAGTTTTGTTCGCGCGCCGCCGACAACCAGGAAAGGCGGGCAGCGCCACTCGTCAAATGCGCTACGCCGAACCCGAACCAGCCTAATTACATGGCGTTTTCCAAACGAGGAAGCAAATGCTGAATATCAACACCAATATTCTGTCGCTGACTGCACAGAACAACCTGACGGGCTCGCAAAACGCCCTGTCGCAGGCAATCAACCGCCTGTCGTCGGGCAAGCGCATTAACACGGCTGCTGACGACGCCGCTGGCAACGCGATTGCAACGTCGCAAACGGCGTCGATCAACGCGCTGACCCAAGGCGCGGCAAACGCGAACAACGCGGTGTCGATGGTTCAAACGACCAACGGCGCGCTGCAATCGACGATCGACAACCTGCAACGTATCCGCCAGCTGGCAGTTGAAGCAGGCGACGGCTCGCTGGATTCGGGCGCACTGGCTAACCTGGATTCGGAAGTTCAAGCGCGTCTGACGGAAATTACGCGTGTTGCAGATCAAACGACTTTCAACGGCAAGACAATTCTGTCGGGCGCAGGCACCGTGACGTTCCAGATCGGCGCGTTCTCCGGTCAACAAATTACTGCAGACTTCGGCAGCACGGTTTGGGATGCAGCGGGTCTTGGCCTCTCCACGTTGAGCGTGTCGACGGCTGCGCTGGCACAAACGGCAATGGATTCGATCGACACGGCACTGGCAAGCGTCAATACCTTCCAGGCAACGCTCGGCGCAACGCAGAACACGATGACGGCCGCCATCACGACGACGACCACGCAAGCGACGAACATGAGCGCAGCGCGTTCGCAGATCACCGACGCGGACTTCGCGACGGAAACGGCGAACCTTTCGAAGGCTCAAGTGCTGCAACAAGCTGGTATCTCGGTGCTGGCTCAGGCAAACTCGCTGCCGCAGCAAGTTCTGAAGCTTCTCCAGTAAGCCTGATTCACCTGCGGCGTGCTGTACGACGCCGTATTGCCGGAGCCGTCGCAACACGCGGCTCCGGCATGGAA
>CALFSF010000566.1 GCA_937917025.1 uncultured Paraburkholderia sp. | reverse complement strand
CCGAGCGCGCCGACAAGGACAAGCCGCTGAATATCGAAGCGGACAACATGACTTACGACGACCTGAAGCAGGTCAATATTTTCACGGGCCACGTCGTGGCCACGAAAGGCACGATCGTCATCAAGGCGGACCGCGTCGAGGTGCATCAGGATCCCCAAGGCTATCAGTACGCGACGGGCACGTCGACCGGCAAGAACCTTTCGTACTTCCGCCAGAAGCGCGAAGGCGTCGACGAATACGTCGAAGGCGATGCGGAACGTATCGACTACGACGGCAAACAGGACCTGACCACGCTGACCACCCGTGCCACCGTGCGCCGTCTGCAGGGCCTGACGACGCTGATGGACGAAGTGCATGGCAGCGTGATCACGTACGACGGCGAGAACGATTTCTATACCGCGAAAGCCGGCAAGGACGTCGCGGGTCCGGGCAATCCGACGGGCCGCGTGCGTGCGATGCTCGCGCCGCGTAACGGCGGCCCCGCGCCGCTGAACGGCGCATCGGCCACGCTCGTGCCGTCCACGCAACTGCGCGCGCAGGGCCAGGGGCAGACTCAGGGCCAGGCTCCGGCCCAAAGCCAGGGAGTGACAAAGCCGTGAGCGCACCCGCCCTGCCCAATCGCAAGCCAGCCGGTACCAGCAGCTCGCTTTCCGTGCGCAATCTGAAGAAGCGTTACGGCTCGCGCACGGTCGTGAAGGACGTATCGCTCGACGTGAAGAGCGGAGAAGTGGTCGGTCTGCTCGGCCCGAACGGCGCCGGCAAGACCACGTCGTTCTACATGATCGTCGGTCTCGTGCCGCTCGACGCGGGCGCAATCGATCTCGACGGCAAGTCGATCAGCCTGCTGCCGATCCACAAGCGCGCGTCGCTCGGGCTGTCGTATCTGCCGCAGGAAGCGTCCGTGTTCCGCAAGCTCACCGTCGAGGAAAACATCCGCGCGGTGCTCGAACTGCAGCACGAAGACGACGGCAAGCTCCTCACGAAAGACGCGATTTCCGCACGCACCGAAGCATTGCTCGACGAATTGCAGATTGCCCATCTGCGCGAGAATCCGGCGCTGTCGCTGTCGGGCGGCGAGCGCCGGCGCGTTGAAATCGCGCGCGCGCTCGCGACCAATCCGAGCTTCATTCTGCTCGACGAACCGTTCGCCGGCGTGGACCCGATCGCGGTGCTGGAAATCCAGAAGATCGTGAAGTTCCTGAAACAGCGCAACATCGGTGTGCTCATCACCGACCACAACGTGCGCGAAACGCTCGGCATCTGTGACCATGCGTACATTATCAGCGACGGCAGCGTGCTAGCGGCCGGCGCACCCAGCGAAATCATCGAAAACGAAAACGTGCGGCGCGTCTACCTGGGCGAACATTTCCGCATGTGATCGACGGCCTCGCGAGCGGCAATTTCTGCTTCATGCCGTCCGCGAGGCCAGCACATCCTCGCTCCCGGACATCCGGGACACGCTGGCGGGGCGTGTCGAACGCGCCCACCAACATCGAATCCACGTAACAGGCATTTTTGTGACTGTTGCAAGGTATCGCGCTCGTGGCAAACTCTCTACAATGAATCTCAACCTGCCATGAAAGCCAGCCTCCAACTCCGCCTGTCGCAGCATCTTGCGCTGACCCCGCAACTTCAGCAGTCCATCCGGCTGCTGCAGTTGTCTACGCTTGAGTTGCAGCAGGAAGTCTCGATGGCGATCTCCCAGAATCCGCTGCTCGAAAACGAGGACGACTGGATCGCGAGTCCGCTGCGTGTCGCCGCGGACGGTTCGCTGATCACGCAGACGCCGGGCAGCGCGCCCGCGCAGGAGCAGATGGGCAACACGAACTCGTCTTCGTCCTCCACCTCCGAGCGCGCGGAGAACGGCGAGCCGCAGGGCGTCGACGAATACAACGGCCTCTCGTCCGACACCAATGGCGAGTCGAGCCAGTGGAATCTCGACGACTACGGCCGCTCGGGTAGCGCTTCGGACGACGACGATCTGCCGCCATTGCAGATCCACGAATCGAGCACGAGCCTGCGCGACCATCTGAGCGCGCAGCTGCGCGTCACGCAGGCGGGTCAACGCGACCGCGCGCTCATCCTTTTCCTGATCGAATCGCTCGACGACGACGGCTACCTCACCGCCACGCTCGAAGAAGTGCTGGCCGATCTGCCCGACGAACTCGAAGTCGATCTCGATGAGCTGAACGCGGCGCTTGCGCTGCTGCACAGCTTCGATCCGGCAGGCGTCGGCGCACGTTCGGCATCCGAATGTCTGAAGCTGCAACTTCTGCGGCTCGAACCGTCGCCCACGCGCACGCTTGCACTCGACATCGTCGCTCACCATCTGGAACTGCTCGCGGCGCGCGATTTCACGCGTCTGCGCAAGCAGCTGAAGGCCAACGACGACGAACTGCGCGACGCACACGCGCTCATCCGCTCACTCGAACCGTTCCCCGGCGCCGCGTACGGCAAGGCGGAAGCGGACTACGTCGTGCCGGACATCATGGTGAAGCGCACGGCCCAGGGATGGACTGCGGAACTGAATCCGGAAGTGGTTCCGAAACTGCGTATAAATCATCTTTATGCGAACATTCTTCGCAATAGCAGGGGCGATCCGGGTAGCGGTTCATTGCGCCAGCAACTCCAGGAAGCGCGCTGGCTGATCAAGAATATCCAGCAGCGGTTCGAGACGATCCTGCGCGTTGCACAGGCGATTGTCGAGCGTCAGAAGAGCTTTTTCGTGCACGGCGAAATTGCCATGCGCCCCTTGGTTTTGCGGGAAATTGCTGATACGCTGGGATTACACGAGTCGACTGTCTCGCGTGTGACAACGGGCAAGTACATGCTCACGCCCTTCGGGACGCTTGAATTTAAGTACTTCTTTGGATCGCACGTTTCCACCGACACGGGTGGCGCAGCCTCATCAACGGCTATTCGCGCACTCATCAAGCAACTGATAGGAGCAGAAGAGCCGAAATCTCCTCTTTCAGACAGCCGCATAGCCGAACTGCTGGCGGAACAGGGCTTTGTCGTGGCGCGGCGAACCGTCGCGAAGTACCGTGAAGCCCTGAGAATCCCCGCAGTCAACCTGCGCAAGTCTCTGTAGCCGGTCGCATACTGTGACCGGCATTTACCGGCCGCGGCGCGATGGGCGACAAGGCTGGCCGATGCGACCCGTCAACAGCCAGTCACCGGGGAAGACTGGGAGGCGAGCCGACAGTTCGACCGGCACTTGCTGGGCATGCACGTCAAGGCGGCCACTTGCATGGAGAAGCACTATGAATCTGAAGATCAGTGGACACCATCTCGAAGTAACGCCTGCGTTGCGCGAATACGTGATCTCCAAACTGGATAAGGTGCTAAGACATTTCGATCAGGTAATCGATGGCAGTGTGGTCCTCTCGGTCGACAACCACAAGGAAAAGGAAAAGCGGCAAAAGGTTGAAATCAACCTGCATGTGAAGGGCAAGGACCTGTTTGTCGAAAGCGCGGATGGCGACCTGTACGCCGCAATCGACCTGATGATCGACAAGCTGGACAGGCAGGTCATTCGTCACAAGGATCGCCTCCAGGGCCATCAGCACGAAGCGATCAAATATCAGCCGCTGGCACCGCAAATCGAAGTGCCGCCGCAATAAGGAACCATTAGAAGGATTCCTTCAGGCCTTTCCCGCCAGACCGCCCGATAACGGGCGGTTTTTCGTTGGACGCCCCAACCGCCTGCGTCACGCTGCGCCACCCGCCGCATCAGTCACGGGGACCCTCGCGGAAAACCTCGTTTTTCATCGATGGCGCGCCGCACCATCCGTGATCACCCTGTTCTATAATGTTCCGGTTACTATCGGGGTCAATCAGCGGTAGTCCTGCGCTTTCGGTCTCCACCGTCTATCGCCATATCGCCGTGAGCACCTGTTGAACATGGAACGCCACCCAAACGCTACGGCGAGGAGAATCCAGGCCACGTTTCCGCCTGCCAACATGAATCGTCTAGCCAAATATCTTCCCCTCGAGAATGTCGTCGTCGGTCTTGCCGTTACCAGCAAAAAGCGTGTCTTCGAACAGGCTGGCCTGATCTTCGAGAACCAGAACGGCATCGCCCGCAGTACGGTCACTGACAATCTGTTTGCGCGCGAGCGCCTCGGGTCGACGGGGCTCGGCGAAGGCGTTGCGATTCCTCACGGCCGGATCAAGGGCCTGAAGCATCCGCTCGCCGCGTTCGTGCGTCTCGCCGACCCCATTCCCTTCGAATCCCCCGACGGTCAGCCGGTATCGCTGCTGATCTTCCTGCTCGTGCCGGAACAGGCCACCCAGCAACATCTGGAAATCCTGTCGGAAATCGCGCAATTGCTGTCCGACCGCGAAGCGCGCGAGCGGCTGCACACGGAAGAAGACCCCGAGGCGTTGCATCGCCTGCTCACTCAGTGGCAACCTTGACGTATTGAAGGCGGCGTTCGCCAGATACAGGCCCGGCCCGGCTCACGCCAGCCGGCCCGACCGCAATACACAGACACAGGCCAGGCGCGCGGGCCAGCGGCCCATAATGGAGTCACGGACTCATGGATACGTCCAGCATCAACGCCCAGAGCATTTTCGACGACAACGCCGCCGTGCTGAAACTCAGCTGGCTGACCGGGCATGAAGGCTGGGAGCGCGGGTTTTCGGCGGAAACGGTGGCGTACGCCACCTCCAGCGCCGACCTCGTCGGCCATTTGAACCTGATTCACCCGAACCGGATCCAGGTGCTGGGCGACGCCGAAGTCGAGTATTACCAGCGCCAGGCCGACGAAAGCCGCTCACGCCACATGGCCGAGCTGATCGCGCTCGAGCCGCCGTTCCTCGTCGTCGCGGGTGGCGTGGCCGCGCCGCCGGAACTCGTGCTGCGCTGTACGCGCTCGTCCACGCCGCTCTTCACGACGCCGATGTCGGCCGCGGCGGTCATCGACAGCCTGCGGCTCTACATGTCGCGCATTCTGGCGCCGCGCGCCACGCTGCACGGCGTGTTCCTCGATATCCTCGGCATGGGCGTGCTGCTGACGGGCGACTCCGGTCTCGGCAAAAGCGAACTCGGCCTGGAACTGATCAGCCGCGGCCACGGCCTCGTCGCTGACGACGCGGTCGATTTCGTGCGGCTCGGGCCCGACTTCGTCGAAGGCCGCTGCCCGCCGCTGCTGCAGAACCTGCTCGAAGTGCGCGGCCTGGGTCTGCTCGACATCAAGACGATTTTCGGTGAAACCGCCGTGCGCCGGAAAATGAAGCTGAAGCTGATCGTTCAGCTGGTGCGCCGGCCGGATGGCGAATTCCAGCGTCTGCCGCTCGAAAGCCAGACCGTCGACGTGCTGGGCCTGCCCATCAGCAAGGTCACCATTCAGGTGGCCGCCGGCCGCAACCTCGCGGTGCTGGTCGAGGCGGCCGTGCGCAACACGATCCTGCAATTGCGCGGCATCGACACGCTGCGCGACTTCATGGACCGCCAGCGTCTCGCGATGCAGGATCCGGACAGCCAGTTTCCCGGCAAGCTGATCTAGCCGGCGTGCCCTCTTCCCGGCACGTCGAGGCGCCGCGCCGCCGGTGCGCGGGGTGGATGCTATGATGAAACGAACGGATTTCACGACCTCATGCGCATTATCCTGATCACCGGTATTTCCGGCTCCGGCAAGTCTGTCGCACTGAACGCGGTCGAAGACGCGGGGTACTACTGCGTCGACAACCTTCCGCCGCGCTTCCTGCCGCCGCTCGCCGCGTACCTCGGCGAGCACGGCCACGAACGGCTCGCCGTCGCGATCGACGCGCGCTCCAGCGCCTCGCTCGACGAAATGCCTGAGATGATCCGCGACCTCGCGCGTGAACACGACGTGCGCGTGCTGTTTCTGAACGCGAGCACGCAGTCGCTGATCCAGCGCTTTTCCGAGACCCGGCGGCGTCACCCGCTATCCGGTTCGCCTTCGCACGATGCAAACGTTGGCGTGCTGCGTTCGCTCGAAGAAGCGATCGAGAACGAACGCGAACTCGTCGCGAATCTTGCCGAGTTCGGCCATCAGATCGACACCAGCAATCTGCGCGCGAACGTGCTGCGCGCGTGGGTCAAGCGCTTCATCGAGCAGGAACGCGCGGGCCTCACGCTGATGTTCGAATCGTTCGGTTTCAAGCGCGGCGTGCCGCTCGATGCCGATTTCGTCTTCGACGTGCGCACGCTGCCGAACCCTTACTATGATCGCGAACTGCGTCCGCTCACGGGTCTCGACAAGCCGGTGATCGACTTTCTGGGTGCATTGCCGGTCGTCACGCAGATGATCGACGACATCCACGGGTTCATCGCGAAGTGGCTGCCGCATTTTCGCGACGACAACCGCAGTTATCTGACCGTCGCGATTGGCTGCACGGGCGGTCAGCATCGTTCCGTATTTATCGCCGAGACGCTCGCCGCGCGTCTTTCAGGCGAATCGAATGTGATTGTGCGGCACCGCGATGCGCCGCTCGACGTCGGCGAATCTTCGAAGCTACTGGCTTAACCGGTCGCATCGCGCGGCCTTAACCTTCGAGCGTTGCGCAATGTCCACTACTCCTGCCGTGCTTGCCGATCTGCCGCTTTTCCCGCTGCATACCGTGCTGTTTCCCGGCGGCCTGCTGCCGCTGAAAATCTTCGAGACGCGTTATCTGGACATGGCAAGCGAGTGCCTTCGCGAGAAGACGCCGTTCGGCGTCTGTCTGCTGAAGAGCGGCGGCGAAGTGGCGCGGCCCGATGAGCCGTCCGTGCCTGAGGCGATCGGCTGCCTCGCTGAAATCGGGCAATGCGACGTGGAATCGTTCGGCATGCTGCTGATCCGCGCGCGCGGCACGCGGCGCTTCCGGCTGCTGTCGCACCGTGCGCAACCGGACGGCCTGCTGGTCGGCATGGCCGAGCCAATCGGCGACGATATTCCGCTCGAAGGCACCGTGCATCTGGAGCGGTTCGGCGCATGCGCGGAAGTGCTGGAGCGGATCATCGCGACGATCCGCGAGCGCGACCCCGACAGCCTGCCGTTCGCCGAACCGTTCCGGCTCGACGATCCGTCGTGGGTGTCGAACCGTCTGTCAGAAGTACTGCCGATCGCGTTGCGCGCGCGGCAAAAGCTGATGGAACTGCAGGACGCCGGCGCACGGATCGACGTCGTGCATCACTATATGCAGCAGCATCAACTGCTGTGACACCGCGCGCCTAAAGCAGCGATCCCTGCATCGTGTCGAGCAGCCTGCGCACCGGGGCCGGCACGCCATACGCGTCGAGTTCGTGCAGCGCGACCCAGACCGTTTCGTCGTCGCCGACGCTGGCGAGCGTCGCCCGCAGACTGCCCAGTTCGACGACGCGCGGCTCGATATCCAGACGGAAGTGCGTGAACGTATGCGTGAGCGTCGCGAGCGGCATCACGTTGCCCGATGCGCCGTATCCTTGCGCGCGTTCGGCGAGCGCCGCTTCGCCGGACGCTTCCGGCAGACTCCACAAGCCGCCCCAGATTCCCGACGGCGGACGCTTTTCCAGCATCACCGCGTCGCCGTCGCGCAGGACGAGCATCCACGTGCGCCGCGTCGGAATCGCTTTCTTTGGACGCGCGACAGGCAGCTCGCGCTGGCGTCCGGTGACGTTCGCCACGCAGTCGGCGGCGAACGGACAGCGCGCGCAGTCCGGCTTGCCGCGCACGCACAACGTCGCGCCGAGATCCATCAGACCTTGCGTGTAGGCGCTCACATCTTCGTCGTTCGCGTTTGAAGGCAACAGCGATTCGGCCAGCGTCCACATGGCGTTCTGGACGCGCTTTTCGCCCGGAAATCCTTCGACGCCGAACACCCGCGCAAGCAGCCGCTTCACGTTGACATCGAGGATCGTCGCGCCCG
>CALFSF010000565.1 GCA_937917025.1 uncultured Paraburkholderia sp. | reverse complement strand
CGTTCGGCGTGTTGTGCCACTGGTAGGGCAGCGACTTCGAGACAGGCATGCGCCCCTGCAACACCGAGAGCCGGTGCGACCAGTAGCCGAAGTTCGGAAACGACACGATGCATTCCTTCCCGACGCGTACCGTCTCGCGCAGGATCGCGGCGGTCTGGTGAATCGTCTGGAGCGTCTGCGACAGGATCGCGAAATCGAAACTGCCGTCCTCGAAGAGACGCAGGCCGTCTTCCAGATTCTGCTGGATCACGTTGATGCCGTTTTTCGTCGATGCGAGCACGCCGGCGTCGTTGATCTCGATGCCGTAGCCCGACACTTCGAGCTCCTCGATCAGTAGCGACAGCAGCGAGCCGTCGCCACAGCCGAGATCGAGCACCGTCGAGCGCGGCTCGACCCAGCGGGCGATCGCGCGGAAGTCGGGCCGCGTTGCAAGATAATCGAGCGCGCGCTGGTTCATGCGTTCACCTCGGTGGCGATGCGTTCGTAGTAAGCGCGCATCAGGTTGTGATAGCGGGCGTCGTCGAGCAGGAAGGCGTCGTGGCCGTGCGGCGCGTCGATTTCGGCGTACGTCACCGTGCGTTTGTGATCGAGCAGCGCCTTGACCAGTTCGCGCGAGCGCGCGGGCGCGAAGCGCCAGTCGGTCGAGAAACTCGCGACGAGGTATTTCGCCGTGGTGTGTGCGAGCGCGGCGGTCAGGTCGCCGTCGAACGCTTTTGCCGGATCGAAGTAGTCGAGCGCGCGGGTGATCAGCAGATACGTGTTCGCGTCGAAATAGTCGGCGAATTTGTCGCCCTGATACCGCAGATACGACTCCACCTCGAACTCGACGTCGAAATTGAAGTTGTACGCATCGTGCGCGCCTTCGGCACGGCGCAGCGCGCGGCCGAATTTCGCGGCCATGTCGTCGTCGGAGAGATACGTGATGTGGCCGATCATCCGCGCGACGCGCAGGCCGCGCTTCGGTTTCACGTCGTGCGCGTAGTAGTTGCCGCCGTGGAAGTCCGGATCCGACAGGATCGCCGAGCGCGCCACTTCGTTGAACGCGATGTTCTGCGCGGAGAGCTTCGGCGTCGACGCCACCACGATGCAGTGCGCGACGCGCTCCGGGTACATCATGCTCCACGCGAGCGCCTGCATGCCGCCGAGGCTGCCGCCCATCACCGCGGCAAAGCGCTCGATGCCGAACACATCGGCGACGCGCGCCTGCGCGTTCACCCAGTCCTCGACGGTGACGACCGGAAAGCGCGCGCCGTAGGGCTGCTGCGTCGACGGATCGATGCTCATCGGGCCGGTCGAGCCGAAACACGAGCCGAGATTGTTCACGCCGATCACGAAGAAGCGGTTCGTGTCGAGCGGCTTGCCCGGGCCCACCATGTTGTCCCACCAGCCGACGTCCTTCGGGTCGTCCGCATAGACGCCCGCGACGTGATGCGACGCGTTGAGCGCATGACAGACGAGCACCGCGTTGCTGCGCGCGGCATTGAGCGTGCCGTAGGTTTCGACCATCAGGTCGTAACCGGCGAGCGAGCTGCCGTTCTGCAAAAGCAGCGGCTCGGAGAAATGCATTTTCTGGGGAGCGACGATGCCGATCGATTCCATTCATTCCGCCTTTTAACGACTCTGGACGGCTAGATGGTGTCGGCGATGCGCGAGGAGACGTGATGCGCGGCTGACGACCTCTTTAGCCGCATTTGTAGTGAACCCCGGGAACCCTCCCGGCAGTTCGCGCGCCCGCAATCGAGTCAGCAAATCGGCGCGTCATTCATCCTGCGTGTTCCGGTGGTCGCTATCGCAGCGAATACCGCAATCAGGCGCAAATTATAGCGGAAAGTTCTGGCGTGGCGGCGCGCGCTGTCTCGTGACGGCGATGCGATCCGGGCGGCCGGATCGCATCGGGTTCAATGCGTGTCGACGTTCAAGCCGTCAGCCGGCGCTGGAAATGTCGCAGCTGGAGGGCTGCGAGCGCCATCAGGATCCCGTACACGATCGCATAGCTGCCGATGAGCCATACCACCGACAGCACGCCCACCGGATAGACGCACATCACGATGAGCAGGCCGATCACGACCGACAGAAATCCCGACAGGCCGATCAGCCAGGGGTGCGCCTGCGCGCGACGGTACTGGATCGCGTAAATGATCTCGAAGGCGCCGACGATAAATGCCCAGTAGCCGATGATCATCACGAGAACGACGATCGCGGTGCCGGGCCAGAAGAGCGCGGCGAGCCCGGCGAGTATGCCGGTCAGCCCGACCAGCACGTACATCCAGCGCCGGTTGCCCGCGCCACCGATGCCGTACACCAGCGCAAATGCACCATCGACGACGGCGTAGGCGCCCCACACGATCACCAGCGTGGCTAACGTCAGGTCGGGCCAGAGGAAAGCGAGCACGCCGAAAACGATCGCGACGATGCCGCGAAGCAGGAGCCATCCCCAGTGAGCCGAAAGCGAGGAAAGACCGGGCGGCAACGCAGACAGGACAGGACGATTCATCATTATGTGTTCTCCCAGATGTTTTGAACGCGGCGCGAAAGGCCGCCGCGCATCGTTGCACAGGCCACGATGCGTCGATCTCAAAAAATGGGAGAGGGTCGCGCGTTACTGAAGTATCAGCAGCAGCTGCGCTTCGGCGTGTTCGCCCGGCGTGCGCGAAAAGCCGCTGCGGGCAAAGCGGTGCCAGCGTCCGATGATGTAGCTCACGAGCAGACTTGCGCGAACGGCGGGATCGTAGTCCGCCGGCAGTGGCACGGCGGCGTTGCCGGCCTGCGTGTTGACGTCCATCAGTCCGAGCCGCAGGCATTGCTTGAGCGACGCCTCGACGCGCTCCAGCATCTGGCTCACGCGTTCGGCCAGCCGTTCATGCTCGCCGACGAGCGCTTCGCCCGTGAGCACGCGCGTCATGCCGGGGTTCTTCGCGGCGAAGTTGAGCAGCATGAGCGCGATCGAACGCGCCTGAAGCACGCCGTTGGGCTCCTTCGACACAATCTGGTTGATGAGCCCGAAGATGGATTGCTCGATGAATTCGATCAGCCCTTCGAACATCTGCGCCTTGCTGGCGAAATGCCGGTAGAGCGCCGCTTCCGAGACGCCGAGCCGCGCGGCGAGCGCCGCCGTGGTGATTTTTTCGCTTTTGGGCGCCTCCAGCATGGCGGCGAGCGTCTGGAGGATATGGACGCGCCGCTCGCCGGGCTTCATGCGCGGCCCACGGGCGCCGCTGGTATTGCTGTTGCTGCTGGTGTCGCGATGCTCGTCGTCTACCGGTGGGTCATGTCTGTCAGTCGGCTGCATGGATGTCGCCTTTTCAGTCGCCCCGAGCGGATGCCCGATCGCAATGATTTTAACGAACGAATCGACCAGTCGACATAGTGCGGACGGCCGGTGCCCGGCAGATGCGCCGGCACGCCGTCCGCGCGGCGCGGCGCCGGCAGGTGGCCGGTGATCCACACCGTGCGGATGCCGAGTCGCCGGTAGTTTTTCAGATGGCTGCGCGTGTCTTCGACGAGGATCGCGTCAGCGAGACTGACGTGCGCGTCGCGCATGGCACGGCGCAGCATCGACGGATCGGGCTTCGCGCGCCAGGCGCGCCGGTCGCGCATGTGCTCGATCGCGATCACGCGCTCGAACAGTGGCGCGATGCGCAGTTCGTCGAGCACCGCGCGCGCGTACTTTTCGGGCGCGTTGGTCAGCACGATCTTGCGGCCCGGCAGCGCGTCGATGAGACGCGCGAGACCGCGCTCGGCGCGCAGCATCGCGGGCAGATCGGGGAACGTGTGCACGACCTTGAGAAAATCGTGCGGATCGACGGGATGATGGCGCGCGAGACCCAGCAGCGCCGCGCCGTAACGCTGCGTGTAGCCGGTGCGCAGACGGTTCGCCTCGTCGCGTTCGACCTGCAGGGTGTCGATGATGTACTGCGTCATCGCCTGGTTGATCGCCGGAAAGATCGCGTGCGATGCGCGGTGCAGCGTGTTGTCGAGATCGAAGAGCCACACGGGCGTGCCGCCACCGACATGCGGCCGACGGCGTTTGGGATGGGAAGGACGCGTCATGCTGGCAGTGGAAACGGGAGAGGCCATGCAGGAGGCCGGTTTGGGGGCGTGTCTGGGCGCCGGAAGGTCGACCTGAAAGCAGCCCGGAAAGCGCTGGATGCAGCGTGGTGAAATGCCGTTGACCGGAAAGCCGGCGGCTGAAGCATCGCGCTGCCGCTGTCCCTGCACAACGGCGACGGGCTGCGCGGCACGGTACGCGCGCGAATGCGCGCACCGTGTTTCATGACGTGCTCAATGCGAGCGGATCATGGTGCCGAACGGCTGTTCGGTCAGGATTTCGAGCAGCACCGAATGCTCGATGCGGCCGTCGATGATGTGCACCGAGCGCACGCCGCTCTTTGCCGCATCGAGCGCCGACGAGATTTTCGGCAGCATGCCGCCCGAGATCGTGCCGTCCGCGAACAGCGAATCGATCTCGCGCGCGGACAGATCGGTCAGCAGGTTGCCCGCCTTGTCCATCACGCCGGGGATGTTGGTCATCATGACGAGC
Source organism: uncultured Paraburkholderia sp. (assembly GCA_937917025.1). Lineage (GTDB taxonomy): Bacteria > Pseudomonadota > Gammaproteobacteria > Burkholderiales > Burkholderiaceae > Paraburkholderia. Next base: position 3,318 of record CALFSF010000565.1, on the reverse strand, counting down.
TTTTCGGCGTTCAGCACGACGGCCAGCTTGCCCGCGACCAGATCCGCGTTGATGTTGTACGACAGCCCGTCTTCGCCGAAGCCGATCGGCGAGATCACCGGAATGAACGCGTCGTCCTGCAGCGCTTTCACGACCGCCGGGTTGATCGCCTCGACCTCGCCGACCTGGCCGATATCGACGTACTGGCCCGGATTTTCGCGATCCGGCATCAGCATCTTGCGTGCGTGAATGAGGCCGCCATCCTTGCCCGTCAAGCCCACCGCATGACCGCCGAAGTGATTGATCAGCGTGACGATGTCCTGCTGCACTTCACCGCCGAGCACCCATTCGACGACTTCCATCGTTTCTTCGTCGGTGACGCGCATGCCCTGGATGAACGTGCCCTGCTTGCCGATCTTCTTGAGCGCCTGATCGATCTGCGGGCCGCCGCCGTGCACGATCACCGGGTTGATGCCGACCAGTTTCAGCAGAATGACGTCGCGCGCGAAGCCTTGCTTCAGGCGCTCTTCGGTCATGGCATTGCCGCCGTATTTGATCACCACGGTCTTGCCGTGATACTGGCGGATATAGGGCAGCGCCTCGGCCAGAATTTCGGCTTTCAGGGTGGGCGCAATCTGCGAAAGGTCTGGGATCTCGGACATGGCGGCAGAGTCAGGCAGGGCAGTTGAAACAAGGGCGAATTGTACAGGAGTGGCGCGCTGCAACAGGGTTTTCGACGCACGCCGTGGCGGCGCGCCGAACCCCTCTCGTGCAGTGCGCAACACGGCCGCGCCGCGCGGCCGGATAACGCCCGCCCGGCGCGGCATGGGATGGATTTTCCCGCGCCCGGGGAAGGTCGAAAAGCTGGCCGAACGGCCGGTTACTGGCGGGTGCAAGACGTGGCATTATTCCCCGTGACTTCCCGGCAGATTTCATCATTTCGCCATGAACGTGTCAGGTTCTTCTTCGCAGGATGTGGTGAGCGTGCGCTGTCCGCGCTGCGGCCATGCGTTCGACTGCGGCGCGCGGGCGAAAGACGTCGCGTGCTGGTGCCGCGCGATGCCGGCGCTACCGGCGGAGCGGCTCGACGCGGGAAGCGGGTGCCTGTGCCCCGAATGCCTCGCCGGTGAGATCGCAAGCGTTCAGCGAGGCGGCGCGTCCGGTGCCCCGGCCGGCTGACTGACGGGTAAACTGGCGGCATGCACCGCATAACCACCACCGGCAGGGTCAACCTCGGACATCTCTTCTGGCTGCGAAGCTTCGCCATCATTGGGCAGCTTGGCACGATCGCGGTTGTCCAGTTCATGTTCGGCGTCCATCTGCCGCTTCCCGCGATGCTGCTCGTGATCGCGCTCGAAGTCGTGTTCAACGGGTTGACGTGGTTTCGCGTGGCGCGCGAGAAGCCGGAGTCCAATCTCGAGCTGTTCGGCCAGATCTGGGTCGATCTGGGCGCCCTGTCGGCGCTGCTGTTCCTGTCGGGCGGCACGACCAACCCGTTCGTGTCGCTGTATCTGCCTTCGCTGGCGATTGCCGCGGCCGTGCTGCCCTGGTATCTGATGGCATGGCTCGCCGCGTTCGCGGCGGCCTGTTACGCGGTGCTCGGTTTCGACTCCGTGCCGCTCAATCTCGACAATCCGGCGAACCTCTTCGAGTACTACCGCGCCGGCATGTGGGTGAACTTCATGGTGAGCGTCGGCCTGATCGCGTGGTTCGTGGCGCGGATGTCGCGCGCCCTGCGGCTGCGCGAAGCCGCGCTGGGCGAGGCCCAGCAGCGCTTGCTGCGCGATGAGCGTGCCGTGGCGCTCGGCGTGCAGGCCGCCACCGTCGCGCACGAGATCGGCACGCCGCTCTCCACGATCGCGATGCTCGCCGAGGAACTGCGCGACGCGGCGCGCACCGATCAGGGCCTCGCGCCGTATTCGGCGGATATCTCCCTGCTCGAACAGCAGATGGCGTTGTGTACGTCGGCGCTCGCGCGGCTGCGCAGCCGCGCCTCGTCGCCGGGTAGCCGGCTCACGGTCGGTGAATGGCTCGCGTCGTTCGTCGAGCAATGGAGGCTGCGGCATCCGCATGTCAAATTCGAACGCCCGGGAACGCCGCCCGACCACGTCAGTCTTGACGATACGGTCGCGGTCGGCCAGATTCTCACGATCCTGCTGGATAATGCGGCGCGTGCGAGCCGCGATCACGTGACGCTGACCGCCCGGCTGACAGCGCGCGGCGATACGATCGAGTTCGAAGTCTGCGACGCCGGCCCCGGTATTGCGCCGGCACTGCGTCCCTCGCTCGGCGCGATGCCGGTCGACAGCACGCAGGGCGGTCATGGCGTTGGCCTTTATCTGGCGTTTTCCGCCGCGGCGCGTCTCGGCGGCTCGATCGAACTGGGCGATATCAACGAAACAAAGCCGCGCGGCACGCGCGCCGTGCTGCGACTGCCGGTGGCTGGCGACGGACGTTCCGGCGCAGGGAAGCCCGGTAGTGCGCAGGCGGCCGCTAACCAGACGGATGCGAACCGGAACGGTTCGGCACCTACCAACACGGAGAAACAGGCATGAGCGACATGAATTTTCTGGTCATCGACGATGACGAAGTGTTCTCCGGCATCCTCGCGCGGGGCCTCACGCGACGCGGTTTCACGGTCGCCGAGGCGCACAACGCCGACGAGGCGATCAAGCTCGCGAACCAGCAGAAGTTCGGGCAGATCACGGTCGACCTGCATCTGGGCAACGATTCCGGCCTGAACCTGGTCGCGCCGTTGCGCGAACTGCAGCCGGACGCACGCATGCTCGTGCTGACGGGCTACGCGAGTATCGCGACGGCCGTGCAGGCGGTGAAGGATGGCGCCGACAACTATCTGGCGAAGCCCGCCAACGTCGAATCGATTCTTTCCGCGCTGCAAAGCGAAGCGAGCGCGCTGCAGGCCGAAGAGGCGATCGACCACCCGGCGCCGCTTTCCGTGGCGCGGCTCGAATGGGAGCATATCCAGCGCGTGCTGGCGGAAAACGGCAACAACATTTCGGCGACGGCCCGCGCGCTGAACATGCATCGCCGCACGCTGCAGCGCAAGCTGGCGAAACGGCCGGTGCGGCAGTGAGCTGCGCGCCATAAACGCGTCGCATTGACGACAAAACGGGCGGCCTTCGAATGCAAGGTCGCCCGTTCTGTTTTTGCGTGATGCGTTGGGTTCTACCCGGCGGGCCGGGTAGCGCGTGTGCTGATGGCGTGGCGTGGCGTTGCGTATCGCGCCGGACTACAACACGTAGCGCGACAGGTCCTCGTCTTCAGCGACTTCGTTCAGCGCACGATCGACATACGCCGCGTCGATCGTGACGTTCGTGC
>CALFSF010000564.1 GCA_937917025.1 uncultured Paraburkholderia sp. | reverse complement strand
CAGGCCGCGTTGTCCGTTCGGCAGTGCGAGCAGGAAAATGTCGTGGTGGCCGCCGTGCGGCGCGCAGCGCATGAACGCGCCACGACCTGGATAGCGATCCGACATTTCGAAGCCGAGCAGTTCCTGGTAGAACTTCTCCTGCTCCGCAAGGCAGTTCGTGAAGAACACGACGTGCCCGACTTCGACCGGCTCCGCGCGTTCGTACACCGGCGACGGCTGATCGACGCGCAGCGTCTGGCCCCACACGTTCGATGGCGAACCATGTACGTCGACCGCGCGTTTGCGCGTGACTTCGACGCGGATCGCCATGCCGGCCGGATCGAAACAGCCGACGGCGTCGTCCGTTTCGAAGTGCCCCGGCTGGCCCGCGAAGCGGCCGCGCAGTGCGTCGAGTTCGGCGCGCGTCGCCACGCCCCACGTCACCTCACGCAGCGTCGGGCCTTCCTCGAACGCGGCGGGTAGCGACGGATCGTTCGCGTCGACGGCGAGAATCGTGCAGCCGTTCAGCGTTTCGAAACGCGCACGGGTTTCGTCGTGCGCGGTTTCCTTCAGGCCCCAGTCGGCGAAAAACCGGCGGCAGGTGGCGAGATCCGTCACGCCGTAAGTAATCTGTTCGATGCCGAGAATGCTCATTGCTTACCTCTTCAGTGTGCCGCGATCAGTTTGCCCACGGCAGCGGCGCGTCGTTCAAGCCCCAGTACAGGCTCTTTTGCTGCATGTATTCGCGGATGCCGAGCCGGCCTTTCTCGCGGCCCATGCCGCTGTCTTTCCAGCCGCTAAATGGCGTCGAAATCGAAAACAGCTTGTATGTGTTGATCCATACGGTGCCCGCTTCGAGCGCGCGCGCGACGCGCCACGCGCGTTTGTAGTCGCGCGTCCAGATGCCGGCGGCCAGGCCGAACACGCTGTCGTTCGCTTCGTTGATCAACGATGCTTCGTCGTCGAACGGCATCGCGACGAGCACGGGTCCGAAAATCTCTTCCTGGCAGATCCGTGCGCTGTTCGGCAGGCCTTCGAGAATCGTCGGCTGATAGAAGAAGCCTTTTTCGCGTCCTTCGCCAACTGGACGCTCGCCGCCGCACAGCAGGCGGCCGCCTTCTTCCAGGCCGAGCGCGACATAGCGTTCCACCGATTCCCGATGCTTCGCGCTGATGAGCGGTCCCATCTGCGTCTCCGTGCTCGACGGATCGCCGACGCGTAATTTGCGCGCGCCCTCCGTGAGCCGCTTCATGAATTCGGCGTACACCGGACGCTGCACGAAGAGTCGCGAGCCCGCGATGCACGCTTCGCCCGATGAACTAAAAATGCCGTACAGCACGCCGTTTACCGCATGGTCGAGGTCGGCGTCGTCGAAGACGATGGTCGGTGACTTGCCGCCCAGTTCGAGCGAAACCGGCATCAGCTTGTCCGCCGCGATGCGCGCGATGCCGCGGCCCACGTCCGTGCCGCCAGTGAACGACACTTTCCTGACGAGCGGATGGCGCACCAGCACGTCGCCGATCACCGAGCCCTTGCCCGGCAGCACGCTGAGCACGCCCTTGGGCACGCCGGCTTCCTCGCAGATGCGCGCGAGCGCCAGCGACACCAGCGGCGTCACTTCAGCCGGCTTCAGCACGACCGCGTTGCCCGCGGCGAGGGCGGGGGCGAGCTTCTGCGCGTCGGATGCGATCGGCGAATTCCACGGCGTGATCGCAGCGATGACGCCGATCGGCTCATGCACGCTCATCGTCATGTAATCGCCGCGCGGCGGGGTGAGTTCGTCATCGAGCGTTTCGAGGCACGCCGCGAAATAGCGGAACGTGTTCGCCGCGCTCGCCACCAGCACGCGCGTTTCGGCAATCGGCTTGCCGTTGTCGCGGCGTTGCAGTTGCGCGAGCGCTTCGTGGCGCTGCGTGATCAGATCGGCGATGCGGTACAGGACCAGCGCGCGCTGATGCGGCTTGAGCCCGGACCAGTCCGGCTTGCGCCACGCGGCGTCGGCGGCTTCGACGGCTTCCTTCGCGTCTTCCGCGCTGGCCGTGGAAATTTCCATGTTCACCGACTGGTCCGCCGGGTAGATGCTCGCGAAGGTCGCCGCGCGGCCGCGTCGCCATTCGCCGCCGATGAAAATGTCGCCGGAAGGAACGAGGCGGGTGTCGAAAGGAGTCATGTCAGAAGTCCGTCTTTGCAAAAGCTCAAGTGCTCAGATCACGCAACGCGCGGCACGGTTGCGCAGCGCGCGGATCGCGCTATAGGCGGTGAGCGCCGAAGTCTTGGGGTTGTCGGGCAACGGTTTGCCGCACATTTCCAGCGACATCTCGCCGAACGCGCCGCGCGCGACGATGCGATGCACGTTGCGCGTCACCGCCGGATCGGCGATCAGGCGCACGGTGGTCTGGTCGAGGCCGAGGCCCGCGAGTGCGATCGTCGCCGCGACGTTCGCGTTCTTCGGATAGAGCCGCGCCGCTTCGCGCGCGCTGCCTTCGAAGATCACGCGTTCCTCGCCGAGCGAACCCAGGTCGCACAGTTCCTCGGCGGGCGTGCCGCGCCAGCCGGCCGGCGGCTTGCGGCCCGTGTACAGCACCTCGTCGAGGCCGCCGAGCTTCGCCGCCGCCAGCGCGTCGATGCCGCCGATCGCGCCCGACAGCAACGTCATCGTCGCGTCGCCCTGATCGGCTGCGGCCGACAGCAGCTCGAGCAGCATGACGTCCGACAGCGCGCCGATCGATGCGACCGCGCAGTCGGTGCCGGCCTTCAGCAGCGGCACGACGTGGTCGACGAGCGCTTCGTGACCGGCGCATTCGAGCGCGAAGTGCGGGCGGCTCGACAGCGCATCGACCGACGAAACGACGTCGACCGACGCGCCCACCGCCTCGCGCACCGACGCCGCGTAACGCTCGGGCACGATCACATGCGAGACGTGAACCAGCGGATCGGCGGCGACCGCGCGATACACCGTCTGCCCGATCGCGCCGAAGCCGATCATCGCGACGTCGATAGGTGCATGGAATCCGTCACGCATGTTCGGGCTCCTCTTTCTTGACGGGCGGCCCGGCAAACGCGGTCGCGAAGCTGCCGACCGCCTGCATGTCGACTTCGACGAGCACGGGGCCCACTTTCGCGAGACCTTCGCGGATGATGTCGTCGGCCTGATCCAGCGACGACAGGCGGTAGTGCGTGAGGCCGAGGCTCGCGCAGAACTGCGAGAAATCCGGCTGATGCAGGTCGACGTAGTAGCGGCGGCCGCCGTACTGCGCGTCCTGGATGTTGCGGATCACGCCATAGCACTGGTCGTTCATCAGCACGATCATCACGTTGGCGTTTTCCTGCACGGCCGTCGCGAGTTCGCCGACGTTGACCATCAAACCGCCGTCGCCGACGAGACATACCGTCTTCGACGCCGATCCGGCCAGCGCCGCGCCAATCGCCATCTGCATGCCCTGGCCGATCCCGCCGCCCAGCGCATGGACGCCCGCGCGCGGCGTGAAGATCTTCAGCATGCGGTTGCCCCATGTGCTGTTCGAGATCGTCACGTCGCGGACCCAGTTGTAGTCGCGGCCCACGAAACGTTGCAGCGATTCGACGAGCTTGCGGTACGGCCCGAGACCCTTCGCTGTTTCCGCGACGGCGGTTTCGCGTGCGGCGGCCAGATCGATCGCGAACGTGGCGTCCACTTTCAGCCTGCCTTCGAGGCGCGTGGCGAGCGCGTCGAGAACGGCGGCGGCGTCGCCGTGGATGAAGAGTTCGTTGCGATAGCCGCGGTTGTCGGCCAGCGCGTCGGCGTCGATGCGGTACAGCGGCTGCGGCAGCGCCAGTTTGTACTTCAGCGTTTCGTTGCCGCGCAGGCGCGAACCGACCACCACCAGCGCGTCACACGTCTTGTAGAAGCTTTCGACGGCCGGATGCACGTTGTACGCGCCAAGCGTCGCCGGATGATCTTCCGGCAGCACGCCGCGGCCCTGCACACTCGTCACCACGCCAAAGCCGAGGGCGACGAGACGCTCCACGGCGGCGCGCGCGTGACGCGTGCCGCCGCCAAGCCACAGCAGCGGACGCTTGGCGCTCACGAGCGCTTCGGCGAGCTTCTCGACGCGCGCCGCGTCGTGCGTGAGCGTCGTGATGTGCGGGCCGGCCATATCCGCCGGCCATTCGATTTCGGCCGCCTGGATGTCGATCGGAATTTCGACGCTGACCGGGCCGCTCGGCGCCGTCTGCGCGACGCGCACCGCTTCGCGGATGGTTGGCAGCGCGGTGTCGACCGAGCGCACGCGGAACGCGGCCTTCGAGATCGACGACAGCATGGCCAGCTGGTCCGGCGCTTCGTGGATGTACGCGAGAGCCTGATCGAGATATTCGGTTTCGATCTGGCCGGTGATGTGCAGAAGCGCGGTGCCGGCGGTCAGTGCTTCGACCATGGCGCCGGCGGCGTTGCCCGCTGCCGTCCCGGTGCTGGTGAACGCGACGCCGAGGCCGCCCGACACGCGGGCGAGGCCATCGGCCATGTTCACCGAGCCCGCTTCGCCGCGTGCGCCGACATAGCGGATGTTGCCGCGCCGGCCGATCGCGTCGAGGATCGGCATGTTGTGAATCGAAATCACGCCGAACGCCGTACGCACGCCGCATTGTTCGAGAAAGGCGGCAATCAGCTCGCCGACGGTGGTGGTGTTAGACATGTCGTGCATTGCCTCCAGAAACATCGATATGACTGCCGGTCGTGTAGGACGACAGATTCGTGGCCAGATAAAAAAGTGCCTGCGCCGCTTCCTCGGGACGACCGAAGCGGCCAAGCGGAATATTTTTTTTGCGCGCGAGTTCGCCGGTCCAGTCTTCCCAGCTTTGGCCCGGCTGCGCCTGCGTTTCGAAACGGCGCCGCCATTGCCCGGACTCGACGATGCCGATCAGGATCGAGTTCACACGGATGCGCTGCGGCGCGAGTTCAACGGCAAGCGACCTGATCAGGTTCTGCACGCCGGCACGCGCCGACGAGGTCGCGACCATGTGCGGCTCCGGCTGCAACGCGAGCAGCGAATTCACGCAGACGATCGACGCATTGCCTGAGCCATCTGAACCGGCCGAACCGGCCGCATCGCGCAGCATCGGCAGGAACGCGCGCGTCGGGCGGATGATGCTGAAGTACTTCAGGTCGAGTTCTTCGCGCCACGCTTCGTCGGTGGTGTCGGCGAAGGTCGACAGGCGGCCCTGGCCTGCGTTGTTGACCAGCATGTCCGTGCGGCCGAACCGCGTTTGCACCTGCAGCGCGAACGCGTCGACGTCGCCGGCGTTCAGCACGTCGCAGCGTGCCGCGAGCAGTGGCGCCTGCGGATGACGTTCGCGCAACGCGGCTTCGGCACGCGCGAGACGTTCGCTGTCGCGCCCGCAGATCGCAACCGACGCACCGGCCTTCAGGAAGAGCTCGGCGGCGGCGAGGCCGATGCCGGACGAACCGCCCGTCACGACCGCGACCTGACCGGTCAAATCGATTTGAATCATCAGATCCCCAATGCCTTCATGTACTGGCTTCGTGACGGCGGCCGGTAGTTGAGCCGCTGCGAGAGTTCGTCCGCCGCGTGGCGGACCTTGTCGATGAGGCCGCTGTCGAGCAGGGTCGCGTCGATCTCGTGACGCGGAATCGTCGTCGTGATCACCGCGGCGATGCGGCCGGTGTCGTTGCGCACCGGCGCGGACACGACGGAAATGCCGCGTTCGAACGACGACTCGCTGATCGCGAAGCCGCGATTCGCGTCGTCGCGGATGCGTTCGTAGAGCGCCTCGACGGTGTCGGGCGTTTGCGGCGTATAGCGTTCGAGCCGCGGCTCGGGATACAGCGCGCGCAGATCGTCGAGCGTGAAGTCGCCCATCAGGACCTGGCCGTGCGTCGTCGCGTGCGCCGGCAGGCGCGTGCCGACATTCACGCTCACGGAGCTGAAAATCGGCGCGTGGCTTTGCGCCTTCGCGACGAACACGACGTCGCGCCCGTCGCGAATCACGATGTGGCTCGTGAGACCCGTCGCGTTGCGCAGCGCCTCGATGATCGGCAGGCCGAGGTCCGTCAGCTCCAGCGAGCTCAGATATTCGAAGCCGAGGCGCAACACCGCGACGCCCAGGCGATAGTTGCGGTCGCGATCGGCGCGTTCGAGAAAGCCGAGCGATTCGAGCGTCTGCAACAGACGAAATACCGTGGTGCGCGGAATGCCGAGCCGCTTCGACAGCTCGGGCGCGCCGAGCACCGGCTCGCGCGGCGAAAATTCAGCGAGGATCCGCAGGCCGCGTTCGAGACCCGGCACGCGATAGTTCGTATCGCCGCGGTCTTCGTCTGTTGCGCGGCCCGGATCGGAGATGTCGGGGGTCATTCAAAGCTCCGGTTGCCAGCGGATGCATCGCTCGCGCGGCAGAACGTGTCGAGGATCGTGTTGTATGCCGTGGGCGCCTCGATGTAGCCGGCGTGTCCGGCGCGCGGCACGGTCTGGAACGGCGCGCGCGCGATCCGCGCGAGGCGCGCGCACGCGGCGGGCAACGTGATGCTGTCTTTCGCACCCACCGCAACCGCCACGCGTCCGGTGAATGCGGCGAGATCGGCGGCAAGATCGGCATTGGCGAGCAGATGCGTCGCCTGTGCGTAGCCGTGCGGCACGACGCGCGACATGTTCCAGCGCACCCAGTCGCGAGCGGTCTCGTCGGCGTGCGGGGAGAGCATGTTCGCGCTGCGCGTTTCGGCGAGGCCGGCCGGGCCAAGCCCGGCGAGCATCGCGAGACGCGCATCGCGCTTCGACGCCCGCACTTCCGGCTCGGCGGCGCCGTATCCGCCGGCCGGCGAAATCAGCAGCAGACCCGCGACGCGCGCCGGATTCGCCGCGGCAAACGCGCCCGCGACGATCGCGCCGAGCGAATGCCCGACGAGCACGCAGCGCGCGACGCCGAGCGCGTCGAGCCATGCCTTCAATACATTCGCGTAGTCCGATGCGACCGGCGACGCGGCCGCAACCGGCGTGGACTCGCCATAACCCGGCGCGTCCCATGCGAGCACGCGGCGTGTCGCGCCCAGCGCTTCGAGCTGCTGCACCCATGAAGCCGCGCCCGAACCGATGCCATGCAGCAGCACGAGCGGCAACGCTGCACCGCGCGCACTGTCAGCTTCGCGATAGCTCACGATATGCTGCTGCGCGATGTCGACCTGCTTCGCGGGAAAACGTGCAAGGCGCGTTTCGAGCGGCAGGACGGCGTGAGCGGTGGCGGTTGTGGCGTGTGACATGACTTCGATCGCGGACAGGGGATAAAAGGCTTAGCGCTTGAGCTTCGCGAGCGGCGAATCGGGCGGATACGTCGGCGTGATGGGCTTCGCCGCGCCGAGCATCACGCACATCAGCGCGTCTTCCTCGCCGATATTCACTTCGGTGCGATACACGCCCGGCGGCACCGAAATCAGATCGCGTTCGCCGATCACCGACTCCCACGTTTCGCCGTCCTTCTCGCAGATCACTTTCATCTTTCCGCGCAGCACGAAGAAGATTTCCTCGACATCCATATGGATGTGGCTCGGGCCGATGTTGCCGGCTGGAATCACCATCGTCGAAAACGTGAAGCCGCCGGCGGGAACCGTGTTGACGTCCTTCGCGACGCCCGTGCCGCCCGTGCCGACGTAGCGCATCTGCGCGCGGCGGTACTTCGGGTCGTAGTCGGCCTGGAACTTCAATGCGTCCCAGTCATAGCGGCGCGTCTCGAGCCGCGCGACGCGGCTTTCCATCCACTGCGCGAAGCTCGCCTCCGCGGGTTGATCCCACGACTTGCGTTCGATATCTGCATCAGCCATCGATTTCTCCTTTCTGTCCGACATGGTCAATTCATCACGAAGCCGCCGTTGACCGGCAGCAACTGCCCGGTCACGAAGCGCGCGGCGTCGGATAACAAAAACAGGACCGGGCCTGTCACATCCTCGGGAACCTGCGCGCGGGTCAGCGCGCGCCCCTCGCGGTAATACGCGTGACGCGCGGCAGGCACGTACGCCGTCGCTTCGACTTCGGTCAGGCCCGGCGCGATGGCGTTGACGGTGATGCCGTCCACGCCGAATTCGCGCGCGAGCGAATGCGTCATCGAGATCACCGCGCCCTTGCTCGCCACGTACGCGAGCAGCTTCGGCGCGCCCCACAGCGCGGTATCCGATGCGATGTTGACGATCGCGCCACGGCCCGAGCTGCGCAGATGCGGCAGCGCCGCCGTACTCGCGAGCCACGTGCCGCGCACGTTCACGTTCATCACCGCGTCCCACGTTTCTTTGGTCAGTTCGGTGGCGAGCTTGCCGCCCGAATTCGTGATCGCCGCGTTGTTGATGAGGCCGTCGATGCCGCCAAGCTGCTTCGCGGCGTCGGCGACGAAGCGCGCGATGCTGTCCGGCTGCGCGAGGTCGAGCGGCAGGTACGACACCGCGTGGCCCGCTTTGCCCAGCGATGCGGCGAGCGCCTGGCCTTCGTCGTGCAGCAGGTCGCCGAACACGACGCTCGCGCCGGCCTGCGCCAGCGCGCCGACGAACGCCGCGCCGAGTCCGCGCGCGCCGCCCGTGACGAGCACGCGCCGGCCGCTCAAGGTGGCCGCGGCGTTATGCATGGCTGTGGCCCGCGTGGCTGACTTCTGCCGCGGCGCTCGCGGCGTGTGCCCGATGCGCGTCGAGGTCGGCGAAATGCTGCTGGGCGCGCTGGCGCAACATCCGGCGCACACGCGTCATGCCGACGTCGTGCTGATAGAGAAATTCGTGGTCGCGTGCGTGCGGCGCCATGCTTTCGAGCACGTAGCGGTCCTGTTCGAGCACGGCCCAATGCAGGCCTTCAAGACGGTTGCGATACATGAAGCGCCACGCGTCGCGCTGCCAGCCCGACACCTTGCGGGTGCGCCAGAAATAAACCTGGCAGTTGTCCGCATCGACGGGCACCGCGAAGCCGATGATCCCGAAGTTGCCGCCGGGACCGAACTTCTTCCTGTATGGAATCGCGAGGCGCATCCACAGGCAGCCGGTCTCGCCGAGTTCGACCCAGTCGAAATTCACGTCGCGCTGGCCGACCTTTTCGAACATCAGGCCGGTTTCGGTCTTGCGCACGCGCATGTCGGCCTGCTTGTCGCCTTCGGCCATCGAGTGCGACGTCGCGTGCAGATACGCGCCGTGCATCGGGTCCATCACGTTGTCGATCGCGTACTGATAGTTGCACTTCCAGTTCGACATGCACAGGAAGCTCGCGTATTCGTCGCCGACCAGTTCTTCCGGCAGCACGAGCGGCGCCGGTTGCTGGTGCGCGTCGTCGCCGAACCACAGGAAGATCGCGCCCGCGTGTTCTTCGACGGGATACGACTTCACGCACTTTGTGCCTTCGAGCGGACAGGCGGACACGGCCGGCACTTTCGTTACCGTGCCGCCGCCGTCGATCTCGATGCCGTGATACCAGCACGCGACGCTGCCGCCGAGATTCCAGCCGAGCGACAGGCGCGCGCCGCGATGCGGGCAACGGTCTTCGAGTGCGTGAACGTGGCCTTCCTGATCGCGCCACAGCACGATCTGGTCGCCAAGCCGCGTGATGCCGACGGGCGCGTTGCCGACCTGCCAGCTCGGCGCGACGGGGTACCAGTAGTTGCGCAGGCCGCGATCCAGATACGACTGGATGTCGTCGGTCGCGGTGTTGTTTGTCGTGGAGGACGTCATGGAAACACTCCGGGATACGTGTTCTGTGAGGCGGGGTCGGGCGGGCCGCTTATTCGGCGAGCAGACGGAATTCGGCGGCGAGGCGTTCGGCGTTCCACGGGCTGCCTTCCGGCGTCCGGAAACCGATGCGGTTCAAGCCTTCGACGACTTCATCGAGTTCCACCGCGCCGGCTTCGAACACGGTTTCGAGCGCATCGCCGAAGTCGTTTTCGTATTGCGTCGGCTCGGCCTTGCGGGTCTGCCAGATGAAGTTCTCGTTCTCACCCGGTTTCTCGAT
>CALFSF010000563.1 GCA_937917025.1 uncultured Paraburkholderia sp. | reverse complement strand
CCGGGTCCCGGACCGCATCCGCCGCCCCCACCTCCTCCGCCTCCGGGCTGGTGGGGTGGCGGCTGGTACGTGGATCCCGTCGCGGCGGCCGTGACAGTCGGGGTCACCGCCGCTGTGATCGGCGCGGCGTATGCGTCGTTGCCGCCGGGCTGCACGAGCGTCGTCGTGGGTGGCGTCGCGTATCAGCATTGCGGTCCGACCTGGTATCAGCCGCAATACGTTGGCACCCAGATCGAGTACATCGTGGTCGCGCCGCCGCGATAGGGCGCGGCGTGCGACGTAACCGGTCACGCGGCAGGCCGTCCGGATCATGCCACTGCGCCACGGCGCGAAGGTGAGACGATTGGCGATGACAGGCGGAAAACAGGATCAGCGATGTGCCGGCACGCTTTACAGCCTGCTTGGCTGCGTCGCCGTCATGGCGCTCTGCGCTTCGCAGGCGCGTGCGGACGGCCGCTTCACCGATCCATCCGACGGTGCGTTCGACCTGAGCGACATGCTGCTTTCGCACAAGGGCGTGCTGCCCGTGCCAACGCTGATCACCGAACCCGCCGTGGGCTATGGCCTCGGGCTCGGCCTGCTGTACTTCACGATGCCGAAGCACGAACCGGACGCCGATCCAGATGCCGCGCCCAGTCCTCACGCCGCCGCGCCGCCGAACATCACCGGCGTCGGCGGCTTCGCAACCGGCACACATAGCTGGGGGTTGGGCCTGATGCACTTCCACACCTGGGACGACGACCGCATTCGCTATATGGGCGTCATCGGCAAGGTCAACCTGCATCTGAACTTCTACGGCCCGGAGGGTCTGGCGCACGCCTATCAGCTCGACGGGATCGCACTCGTCCAGCAGGTGCTGTTTCGCGTCGGCGATTCGCACTGGTACGTCGGTCCGCGCTACACGTTCTTCGATTCGCATACGCGTTTCGGTCCGGTGCTGCCCAGCGGGCTCGGCAATTTCGAGAGCGAACAGCGGGTCGGCAAAGGCAGCGTCGTCGTCGATTACGACACGCGCGACAACATGTTTTTTCCGGCCACGGGTACGTATGCCGAGTTCGAAGCCGCCATCGCGCGAGGAGGACTCGGCAGTTCGACGGACTTTCAGATGGAGACGGCAAAGGCTTACCGGTGGTTCACGCTGTCGCGCTCGTGGGTTCTCGGGCTGCGCGCGGACACCGGCTTTTCCCAGGGCGACATCCCGTTTTTCGCGCAGCCCTACGTGTCGCTGCGCGGCGTGCCGGACGCGAAATATCAGGACCGCAACCAGCTCACCGGCGAAGTCGAGATCCGCTGGAACGTGACGCCGCGCTGGTCCGTGCTCGGGTTCGGCGGCCTCGGCAAGGCGTACGGCAATCTGCATTCGATTTCGGACGCGCCCACGGCATACGGCTTCGGCACCGGCTTTCGCTATCTGATCGCCCGCAAGATGGGACTCTCGATGGGTATCGACGTCGCGCGCGGGCCGGGCCAGAACGCTTTCTATGTGCAGGTCGGCAGTGCGTGGCGCTGACCATGCCCATGCATTCCCCCGACCTGCCCACAACTTTTTTCTCGCAGCACCACGAAGTAACCCAACGACGTAACGCAAAAGGAGTAGCTAGTTATGAATTCATCCCTGAAAACCGGCCTGAAACGCGCGACGGCGATCAAGGCAGCCATGTTGTTATCGGTGGCGCTGTCTTATCCGGCGTTCGCGCAGAGCGCCAGTTCAGCCGATGGACAGAAAGCCGTCGGCGGCGGCGCGCTCGCACACATCCAGGCAACCGTGATCGGCATCGACACCGCGGCGAACAGCGTCACGCTGCGCGGACCGCGCGGCAACGCGGCAGTGGTCGACGTCGACCCGCAGGTCGGCGACGTGAAGAAGCTGCAGATCGGCGACAAGGTCGACATCGCATACCGAAACGCAATCCTGCTGGCCGTCGACAAGGAGAAGTCGGGCGGCATCCGTGAGCGCGTCGAGACGACCGCGGCGATCCCGGCCTCGGATGGCATCGTGGCGTCGGCACGCCGCGTCGAAGTGCTGGCTACCGTGCAGAAGATCGATCGCAAGAAGCGTCTCGTGACGCTGCGCGGCCCGAGCCGCACGGAAGTGCTCGAAGCGGCGCCGGACGTTTCGATCGACAGGCTGAAGGTCGGCGATACGGTGCGCGCGGTGTTCGTGTCGGCGACCGCGGCCGAAGTCACGCGTGAAGGCAACGTGGTGAAGTAAGTGCGAGGTCCGGCGTTTCGGCGCCGGACAATGCAACGCATCATGTGGAAAGGGACGCGACTCACGCGTCCCTCGCTCGATCCATATGCGTTATCGCGTCGCCGCGCGCCGACCGCGCCGATCCTGCAGCGACGCTCAATCCATCAATCGCTCAACCGGTCAATCGGCCGCACGGGCCATGGGTCGCGCACGATTCTGCCAGCGCCCCGAAGCCGGTGTACCGGCCGACGCTCCCTGATCCCCAGGCTGCGGACGATGCATGCGCGCGATCACAGCTTCGCACATCGCGTCGCCGGTCTCGCCGTACAGGTCGTGCATCGCACGCTGCAGAACGCCTGAATCGAACCACACCTTGAAGCGCCGATGGCACGTGCGGTAGTCCGGATAGCGCGTGGGCAACGCGGCCCATGCGGCGCCGCCCGCGAGCACCCATAGCACGCCGTTCAGCACCATGCGCGTATTGCGCGGGGGCCGCCCGCGCGGGTCCTTGCGGGCGCGAAACGCGATAAAGAGTCCTTCCACGCTGCTCCATTGCGCGTCGGTGAGGTCGCGATGCGGTGCCATCTGAACTCCGTATCTGAACAGTCCGGTCACAAGACCGGTAGCCCCACCAGCGTGACATCCGACCCATGCGGTGACTGTGCTCTGGCACGCATTCCGCCGCGCGAATCCCCCGCGATGTGCGGTCCGGCGAACATTCGCGCAGGCTCGCGGTCGCCTGAAACGCACGTGACGCTTCAATTCCTCGGCTCTAACACCATCGGAAAACGGATCGCGAACGTCGTGCCGAGACCTTCGCGCGAATCGAAGTGAATCTCGCCGCCCAGCATGCGGCACACTTCCTTGACGATCGCGAGGCCGAGCCCGACGCCCGGCACCTCGTCGCCCGCGATGCGCTCGAACTCCTCGAAGACGCGTTCGCGGTCGTGCTGGCCGATGCCGACGCCCGTATCCGACACGCGCAGCTGCCAGTGATCTTTGCCGTCGGCGGCCATCGTCAGGCCGATCTGGCCGGTCTTCGTGTACTTCGAGGCATTGGTCAGCAGATTCAGCGCGATCTGCTTCAGCTTGAGGCGGTTCGACGACACGACCGCCAGACGTTCGTCGAAGAACGTCTCGAACTGCAAACCCTTCGCTTCGATCGTCGTGCGGCACGACACCGCCAGTTCGTCGAACAGCTCGCGCAGCGAAAACACCTCGATCGCGAGCGTATCCGCGTCGCGCAGCACGACCGCATATTCGACGAGTTCGTCGACCAGCGCTTTCATGTCGGTTGCCTGACGGTTGGCGAGGGCGAGCGCGGTTTCCGTCTTCGACGGCGAGCGGGCAGCCAGTTGCAGCGCCATCGAAAACACGTTCAGGAAGTTACGCAGATCGTGTACGACGCTGCGTGTGATCTGCATGCGCGATTCGTACAGTTCGCTGACGAGATGCTGCTTCAGTTGCAGCTCATGATTGGCGCGTTCGAGCCGCCCCGTGTATTCGTCGATCTTGCGGTCGCGCTCGGTCACGACTTCGCGGATCGACGTGAGCGTGACGAAGCTGAGCGCCTCGTCGATATAGTGACGCGCGCGTTCCTCGTTACGCCGCGTGAACTCGGGATGGGTCTCGGCGAACTGGGTGACCGCGCCCGTCAACACCTGACGGAACAGTTCCAGCTCGCGCACCAGTTCGTCGATCCGGTAGCCCTGACGCCAGCGCACCTTGCCGTGCAGGCGCGCGTTTCGCTCGATGGCGGGCTCGATCTTGTCGAGGTCCTCGTTTTCCAGCGCGACACGGATCTCGTCGAAGACATTCGGCAGATGGTCGGCGAGCTGCTCGTAAGTGAGCTTGTCGCTGTCGTTCAGATCGTCGTCGTGGAACACCGCCTTCATCCAGCGCTCGGTCAAATTGACCTGCTCTGTACGAAGCATGGCGACAAGGGCGCGAAACGGTCCTGCTTGCGGGGCAGACATAAGACGGGAACCTCCGGCTGTAAACAACGGCAGCGGTTCCATTTGAACACAGAAAACGGCGGGACAGCGCGCCGTGGCGGCCCGC
Organism: uncultured Paraburkholderia sp.; assembly: GCA_937917025.1. Taxonomy (GTDB): domain Bacteria; phylum Pseudomonadota; class Gammaproteobacteria; order Burkholderiales; family Burkholderiaceae; genus Paraburkholderia. Next base: position 5,695 of record CALFSF010000563.1, on the reverse strand, counting down.
GCCGGAATCAGACGCCCTCTTCGAGCACCAGCAGATTCTCGTGCGAGAAACCCAGCGCGACAGGCTGGCCGCGCTCCGGCAGCCTGCGATTCGGGTCGTTGAAGACATCGAGCGAAATGACCGCTTCCTGCACGCGCGCGCGAATCCGCACGACAGCCCCGAGGAAACTGACGTCCTCGACCGTTGCGGCAAGCGTATTGCGGCCCGGCGCCGGCGCCTCCAGCACGATCGCTTCCGGCCGCAGGGCCAGCATGCGCTTCGTGCCGGCGTCGCCCGGTGCAAGCGTCTGGGTCGTGATCAACTCCTGGCCTTCGACGGCCATCCGGCCCGTCGTCGGGTCCACCACATGCCCGGTCAGGATGTTGAGCGTGCCGACAAACGAAGCCACGAAACGCGTGCGCGGATAGTTATAGATGTCCAGCGGCGTGCCGACCTGTTCGACGCGCCCCTCGTTCATCACGACGATCCGGTCGGAGATCGACAGCGCCTCTTCCTGATCGTGCGTCACGAAAATCGACGTGATGCCGAGTTCGCGCTGCAGCATGCGAATGTCCTGACGCAGCGAAATACGGATCTTCGCATCGAGCGCCGACAGCGGTTCATCGAGCAGCAGGACCTGAGGCTTGCCGGCAAGCGCGCGCGCCAGCGCGACACGCTGCTGCTGTCCGCCCGACATCTGCCACGGGTAACGGTCGCCGAGATCCGGCAGCTTGATCAGCGCCAGCATTTCATCGACACGCTTGCGGATTTCCGCGTCCGGCCGCCCGGCGACACGCAGTCCGAAGCCGATGTTGGCCGCCACCGTCATGTTCGGAAACAGCGCGTACGACTGGAACACCATGCCGACCTTGCGCTGACGCGTGCGCAGATGCGTGACGTCGCGGCCATCGAGGCGGATCGTGCCACGCGTCGGATTTTCGAAGCCTGCGATCATGCGCAGCACCGTCGTCTTGCCGCAACCCGACGGCCCGAGAAACGTGACGAATTCGCCACGCTCGATCTTCATGTCGAAGTGATGCAGCGCGGTGTTCGATCCAAACGTCTTGTGCAGGTTGTCTATTTCAAGGAATGCCATGACGGACGCCTTCATTCATCAGGGTTTCTGTTCGGCGAGCGCAGGCGTGCGACTCGCCTTGCGGGCGGAGCCAAATACCTGGATCAGGCCCATCGACGCCCACGTAATCGCGAACGCAATGATCGCGAGCGCCGAAGGCTCATACGCGCGATTCGCGCCGACCAGCTGCAGATAGGGGCCAAACGCCGGCCGGTCGAGCAGGCTCGCAATCGTGAATTCGCCCATCACCACCGCGAACGTCAGGAACGCGCCCGACAGGATGCCCGAGCGGATGTTCGGAAAGATCACCTTGAAGAGGATCGTCGGCCAGTTCGCGCCGAGACATTCGGCCGCTTCCGTCAGCGAGCGCACGTCGACCGCGCTCAAACCGGCATCGACCGCGCGGTACATATAGGGCAGCGAAAGCGTCACGTATCCGAATACGAGCAGCAAATCGGTGGCGCGTTCGTTACCGGTGAGCGGCAGAATCGAACTGCTGTTGTACATGCGCAGGTAGCCGAACACGATCACGATCGCCGGAATCACGAGCGGCAGCAGCGTGATGAACTCGACGACCGGCCGCAGCTTCGGCAGACGCAACCGGACCCAGTACGCCGTCGGCACCACCAGCAGAATGCCGAAGACGATCGTCAGCAACGCCATCAGGATCGAGTACCCAAACGACGCCTGAAAATGCGTGTCGCCAAGCACGACCCTGTACGCTTCGAAGCTGTACACACCGCGCTTCATGCGCAGGCTGAACTCGAACGTCGCGATCAGCGGAATCAGGAAATACAGCGAACCGACGACGATGGCGACCCACGCCCCCGCACGTGACCGGGTATTCATCGACGCCCCCTTTCGGCGCGCGCACGCAGCCAGATATAGCCGCCGTTCGAAATGCCCGTCACGAGGATCATGCCAAGCGCAAGCGCGTAACCGAGGTTCGGGTTATGCAACACGTCGCCGCGAATCTGCGCGTATAGCAGAATCGTCACGATATTGAGCGAACTGCCGGTGAGCGCATACGCGGTCGCCACCGCGCCGAACGCGTTCGCAAAGAGCAGCAACGCGGCGCCCAGCACGCTCGGCCAGAGCACCGGCAACGCGACATAACGCCAGTACTGGAACGCGGTGCCGCCAAGACAATCGCAGGCTTCACGCCACTCGCGCTTGAGACCGTCGAGCGCGGGCGTGATGATCAGCACCATCAAGGGAATCTGGAAATACAGGTATGTCAGCGTCAAGCCGGTGAAGCTCAGAATGCTGAAGCCGGTCGAATACAGATTCAGGCCCGTGAATTTTTTAAGCAGGACCGTGACGAGCCCCACGCGCCCCAGCGTGCAGATGAACGCAAACGCCAGCGGCACGCCGGCGAAGTTCGACGCGACGCCGGAAAACGTCATCAGCGTCGGGCGAATCCAGCCGGGCAACTGGCCCTGCACGGCCGCCCACGCAAGGAGCGAGCCGATGACCGCGCCGCCGAACGCCGATGCGGCGCTGACCTTGAAACTGATCCAGTACGCGTCGATCACGCCCTCGGAGAAGAGGTCGCGAAAGTTGGCGAGCGTGAAATGGCCGTGCGGATCCTGAAACGCGCCGACCACCAGAATGGCGGTCGGCAGAATCAGGAACAGTAACGCGAACACGAAGAACGGCAACACGCCGATCCACGTCCATAACGATGCGGACTGCTCCGCGCGCCCTGCGGGTGGCGTCGGCGTCGCGGCAAGAGGCGCCTGCAACTCCGGCGGCACGGCGCCTGCATTCGGTGGACTGCTCATAGGTCAGGAAACCCTCAAGACACCCATTGCGAAGGTAACGGTCGTGGCTGCGAGGGCTGCGCTCGCCACGGACGCCGTGAAGTCCGGACGCGGCACGGGCGGCGCGCAGTGCGCGCCGCCCGCCGGGTCTGTCGCCGTCATGCCACGCGGCGGTGCTGCCCTCCTGATCCTGGCTTGCGCCGGGATTACTTCACGTTCGCGCCGACCGCGGCATCCCACTGCTTCGAGATCGTGTCCTTGTACGCGTCCTGTTGCTGAAGCGTCGGAAACACGGCGTTCTTGTAAAGTGCGGCGGGCGGCAATTTGTCGAGCAGCGCCTGCGGCACCTTCTTCGAGGCGACCAGTTCGTTGTAGCGGACCGGATGGCAATAGCCCTTCAACCAGCCGATCTGGCCTTCGTCCGAATACAGGTACTCCATCCACAGCTTCGCGGCGTTCGGATGCGGCGCGAACGCGCTGATCGCCTGCACGTAGACGCCGGCGACGACGCCCGTCTTCGGCACCACGACCTGAACCTTCGGATTGCCCTTCAGCGTGTCGCGGTCAGCCAGCGCGTTGTAGTCCCAGCGCACGACGATCGGCGTCGTGCCTTGCGCAAGCGATGCCGCCTTGCCGATAACCGGCACGAAGTTGCCGCTCTTGTTCAGATCGGCGAAATACTTGAGACCGGCCTTGTCGGCCTTCGACGCGTCGCCTTTCGAAACCGACAGACCGGCGGCGAACACGCTCAGGATCGCCTGATTCGCCGAACGCGGATCGCCCGCGAGCGAAACCGCGTTCCGGTAATCCGGCTTTTGAAGGTCGGGCCAGTCGGTCGGCACCTTGTCGATCATGTCCGCGTTCACTTCGAACGCGAGCACCCCGTAGTAATCGCCGTACCAGTAGCCTTCGGCATCCTTGAGCGCGTCGGGAATCGCCTTCCACGTCGAGACCTTGTACGGTTGTAGCAGACCCGCTGCCTTCGCCTGCGGACCAAACGACAGGCCGACGTCGATCACGTCGGGCGCCTGCGGACCCTTGTTGCCCTTGTTCGCCTTGATCGACTCGAGTTCGTCGCCCGAACCCGCGTCGGGGTTCAGCTCGTTGATCTTGATGCCGTACTTCGCCTGAAAGGCCGCGATCATCGGGCCATAGCCGCACCAGTCGTGCGGCAGCGCGATCACCGTCAACTGGCCTTCCTGCTTTGCCGCCGCGACGAGCGCATCCGGTGGCGCGGCAGACGCGCTATTCATGCACATCGCCGCCGCAGCAGCGATCGCCGACATCGAAACGAAAGAATGTGCCCAGGTCCGGTTCATGTTTTTCCACCCTCAGCCGACATTGCTACGTTGGGAAAACTGCTATTCGATCAGATCCGCGGTGCTGCGCTACGACATACTGCTCCACGCGTGTTGAACGCGCGTTGAATCTATGGCGCGACCGGCGACGCAGCGCCCGCGCCGGCCCCGATGATATCGATGCGATCCGTACAAATGATGTCAACGCCCCATGCACCGAGTTCGCGCGCGCGCAGCGGGTCGTTGACCGTATAGGCCAGCACGCGCAGCCCCGCGGCATGAATATCCGCGACCCGCCGCGCGCTCAGGTGCCGATGGTCGGCATGCAGCGATACGCAGTCGAGCTCGCGCACGACGCGCAGCCAGTCTTCGGGGACGTCTTCGAACAGCATCCCGCGCGGCAGTTCAGGCACGGCATCGCGCGCGGCAGCAAGCGCTTCGAAAGAAAACGACGAGAGGAGCGGCTGGGTTTGCGTGCGCCAGAGATCCAGCGCGGCGCGCGCGACGAGATGGCCCGTTTCCGCTTCGCGGCCGGGGCATGGCTTGATTTCTATATTGGCGGCAAGCGCTTCATCGCCGCAACGGGCGGCCACTTCGGCCAGCGTCGGCAGGCGAACGCCCGCGAAGCGCGGACCAAACCACGCGCCCGCATCGAGTTGCGCGAGGTCCTTCCACATGCGATCGACGGCGGCACCCGTGCCGTTCGTGGTGCGATCCAGCGTGTCGTCGTGCAGCAGATAGATTTCGTCGTCGGCGGAGAGCTTGGCGTCGAATTCGATCATGCGATAACCGTGGCGCACGCACGCGTCGATGCCGGCGAGCGTATTCTCGGGCGCCCGCTTGCCGCCACACCGATGCGCGGCGAGCCGCGGATAAGGCCAGCTTTCAGCACTGACACGATCGTTCGGATTTGCCAAGTTTCCCTGCCTTCGTCTGCTGTCGTCCAGACGTCAACTGTCGTCGAAAAGCCCGCCCCGCCGATATCCGGAGATGCAGCATGTTCCGGGTTCGGAGCAAGGCTAGAAGTAATTACACAAATTTGCAAGCCGACAAAAAAATGCAATATTGGTCGTGTAAAACCGGTTGATAATCGAGCGCGCGGACGGCCGCTCACCGATTCCTGGCGTGCTTCGTACATGGCCGCGCCGGGCGTCCTGAAAGATTCTATTGCCGGGGAACAGTATGTGGCAGGAAGACCGACATCAGCGCATTCGCGCACTGCTCTCGACGCTGCAACGGGTATCGACCGAACGCATCATGGCCGATCTCGGTGTCTCGCGCGAGACAGTGCGGCGCGATCTGCTCGATCTCGAAGCGCTCGGCGAACTGCGGCGTGTGCACGGCGGCGCGATCAAACCCGCGGACGAAGCGCCGATTGCCGAGCGCGCCCATACCCACGTCAAATCGAAAACCGCGATCGCGCGCGCCGCGACGGGCATCGTCAGCAGCGGGCAGACGCTCTTTATCGATGCGGGCACCACCACCGCGTTGCTGGCCGAAGAACTCGCGAGGCTCGCCAATCTCACGATCATCACCAACTCGATCGACGTCGCGCTCAAGCTGCGCGGCGCGAGCGAATC
>CALFSF010000562.1 GCA_937917025.1 uncultured Paraburkholderia sp. | reverse complement strand
GCGACTTCGTTCAGCGCACGATCGACATACGCCGCGTCGATCGTGACGTTCGTGCCCGCGTGATTGCCGGCGGAGAACGACACTTCCTCGAGCAGCTTTTCGATCACCGTATAGAGACGGCGTGCGCCGATGTTCTCGGTTTTTTCGTTGACCGCAAACGCGATTTCGGCGAGGCGACGAATGCCGTCTTCAGCGAAGTCGAGATGCACGTCTTCGGTCGCGAGCAGCGCCTGATACTGTTTGACGAGGCTCGCGTCCGTTGCGACGAGAATCGATTCGAAGTCCTTCACCGAAAGCGAATCGAGTTCGACACGAATCGGAAAACGGCCCTGCAGCTCGGGAATCAGGTCGCTCGGCTTGGCCAGATGGAACGCACCGCTCGCGATGAACAGCACGTGATCCGTCTTTACCATGCCGTACTTCGTATTGATCGTGGTGCCTTCGACGAGCGGCAGCAGATCGCGCTGCACACCCTGGCGCGACACCTCGCCGCCGCCGGCTTCATTGCGTGACGCGATCTTGTCGATCTCGTCGAGGAACACGATGCCGTTCTGCTCGACGTTACGCACGGCCATGGCCTTGACTTCCTCGTCATTGAGCATCTTGCCGGCTTCCTCGTCGGTCAGCAGCTTCAGCGCTTCCTTGACCTTCAGCTTGCGACGCGTCTTCTTGCCGCCGCCGATGTTCGCGAACATCGAACGGATCTGTTCGGTCATGTCTTCCATGCCCGGCGGCCCCATGATGTCCATGCCGACCTGCGGCTGCTCGACGTCGAGTTCGATCTCCTTGTCGTCGAGAAGCCCTTCGCGCAGACGCTTGCGGAACGTCTGGCGCGTGCTGCTGCTTTCGTCGACGGTGTCCGCCGCGCTCGAGCTTGCGCCAAAACCGACGGGGCGCGCCGTGGGCAGCAGGATGTCGAGAATGCGGTCTTCGGCCTGATCTTCGGCCTTCGTGCGGACCTTGCGCATTTCCGTCTCGCGCGTCTGCTTGATGGAAATTTCCATCAGGTCGCGCATGATGCTGTCGACGTCGCGGCCGACGTAGCCGACTTCCGTGAACTTCGTGGCTTCGATCTTGATGAACGGCGCGTCGGCCAGCTTGGCCAGACGCCGCGCGATCTCGGTTTTGCCGACACCCGTCGGCCCGATCATCAGGATGTTCTTCGGCGTGATTTCCTGGCGCAGCGGTTCTTCGACCTGCTGACGACGCCAGCGGTTGCGCAGCGCAACCGCGACCGCCTTCTTTGCACGGTCCTGACCGATGATGTGTTTGTCGAGTTCCGAGACGATCTCGGCTGGAGTCATGGTGCTCATCGTGGGTCCTTACTCGATCGTCTCGATGACGCGGTTATGGTTCGTGTAGATACACATGTCGCCGGCAATCTCCAGCGCCTTTTCGACGATCTCGCGCGGTGAAAGATCCGTGTTCGCGAGAAGCGCCGCGGCCGCCGCCTGCGCGTACGCACCGCCCGAGCCGATCGCGCAGATGCCGCCTTCAGGATCGAGCACGTCGCCGTTGCCGGTGATGACGAGCGTGGAATGTGCGTCGGCGGCAATCAGCATGGCTTCGAGACGGCGCAGCATGCGGTCGGTGCGCCAGTCCTTGGCGAGTTCGACGGCTGCCCGCGTGAGGTTGCCCTGGTGTTTTTCGAGCTTGGCTTCGAAGCGGTCGAGGAGCGAAAAGGCGTCGGCCGTGCCGCCGGCGAAACCGACCATCACCTTGCCGCCATAGATGCGCCGGACTTTTTTTGCACCGCCTTTCATGACGATGTTGCCCAGTGTCACCTGGCCGTCGCCGCCGAGCGCGACCTTGTCGCCGCGCCGCACGGAAACGATCGTCGTGCCGTGAAATTGCTCCATATGCGTTCCTTTTGCAAAAACGGGAAGGACGCAGCAGCGCTGTGCGCCACTACTTGAATCCGGGTAAGCGGACGGCGCGCAACGCGGAAAACCAGACGAAGGCGCGCGCGCTCGTGCAACGCATGTCGGGTTTATTTTAGGGCGTGCGCCGGCATATCAAGAGTCGGCCGAATGGCTAACGGCGGAAAAAGACGGGACAAAGCGGAAAAAAACGCGCAAAAGATGGGGCCGAAACGGCCGCGCCGGCGGGCTTCAGGATGCGCGCTTCAAAAGAAAAAAGGCACACGGAACACCGTGCGCCTCTCGACGAAGCAGCGTGTTGGGGCGCGGGCCGGAACCGCGCCGCGGCGGTCAGTCGCCGAACAGCTTCTGGCGCAGTTCGCGGCGTTCCTGCGCTTCGAGCGACAGGGTGGCCGTGGGGCGCGCGAGCAGACGCGGAATGCCGATCGGCTCGCCGGTTTCCTCGCACCAGCCGTAGTCGCCCGAATCGATGCGTGCGAGAGACTGCTGAACCTTCTTCAGCAGCTTGCGTTCGCGGTCGCGCGTGCGCAGTTCCAGCGCATGCTCTTCCTCGATCGTCGCGCGGTCGGCCGGGTCCGGCACGATCACGGTTTCACGCAGGTTTTCGGTCGTCTGGCCGGCATTGCGGAGGATTTCCGCCTGCAGCTGTTCGAGCTTGTTCTTGAAGAAAGCGAGCTGATCCTCATTCATGTAATCCTTGTCGCTCATCTTCAGGATTTCGGCTTCGGTCAAGAGTCGTTTCGTCGTCATCTGGCTTGCTTCTTCAATGTGAGGCAAAACTCATACATATTGCCCGCTCTTTCGTGTTGCCCGCAAAGACGCCCTGATTAACGCTCAAATGAGCGACGGCGAACACGGACGGTGGGCTGTCGTGACGCCAAAGGCGCCGATGCGGGGCCGAACTCCTCTGGAAACCGGTCTACAGATGCTCCTGAGGCATGATCTTTCTACCGGCAGCGCGCTCCCCGAACCCGGTGTATCAACCGGCATGCCGGCGTGAATTCCGGATGAGATTTTCCGGCGCCGTGTGTGCCCGGTACGGCTGCAATGTGCCGGGCATTTCGTTGTCATTCTCCAGTGGGCCCGTATTGTAACTGAATCACAATACCGGACGACAACCGGGGGAAATCCCTGCTGCCACTGCCGATATCGTCAAAATATAACGCGCTGACGACCAAAAAGCGATGGTCGTTCACGGTTTTGGGCAACAGGGTTTGCACGTGCCTTTCATATATGCCGCATTTTCAGGCGGCCCGAATGCATTGGCGAGGCCAATTTACCGGTTTCGGGCCGCTTCCTGTTAATTGCGCGACGCGGCTCTTTCAGGCAAGACAGGCGTCGAGGCCGTCGGTAATCAGGTCCTGCGGCAGTTCGATGCCGATAAACACCATCTTGCTGTTTTTCTTTTCAACCGGCTGCCATTTGGACGCGAGGTCGCTGCCCATCATCTGGTGCACGCCCTGGAACACCACCTTGCGGTCGACGCCCTTCATGTACAGCACGCCCTTGTAGCGCAGCAGGCGCTCGCCGTAGATCTGCAGGATGCCGCCGAGGAAGTCCTCGAGGCGGTTCGGGTCGAACGGCCGCTCGCTGCGGTAGACGAACGACTTGATCTTGTCGTCGTGGTGCGCGTGATGGTGATGCGCGTGATCGTGGTCGTGACCTTCGTGATCGCACTTGCCATGGTCGTGGTCGCAGTTCGCGTGATCGTGGTCATGGCCGTGATCGTGGTCATGATGCGCGTGGTCGTGTTCGTCTTCGGCGAGGAAATCCGGGTCGATTTCGAGCTTCGCGTTCAGGTTGAAGCCGCGCAGGTCGAAGATTTCCTTGATGTCGGCCTCGCCGAAATTGACGACCTTGATCGCCGCTTTCGGGTTCATGTGCAGCAGACGGTGGCGCAGGTCTCCCAGCGCCTTTTCGTCGACGAGATCGGATTTCGTGATGAAAAGGCGGTCGGCGAAACCGACCTGGCGCTGCACGACCTCGTGCTCGTCGAGCTGGTGATCCGCGTGCTTCGCGTCGACGAGCGTGATGATCGCGTCGAGCAGGAATTCGTCGGCGATCTGGTTATCCATGAAGAACGTCTGCGCCACTGGGCCCGGATTGGCGAGACCGGTGGTTTCGATCACGACGCGGTCGAAATCCAGCTCGCCGGCCTGCTTTTTCGCGGCCAGGTCGCCGAGCACGCGGGCGAGGTCGCCGCGGATCGTGCAGCAGATGCAGCCGTTGCTCATCTGGATGATCTGTTCGTTCGCGTCCTGCACGAGGATTTCGTTGTCGATGTTCTCTTCGCCGAACTCGTTTTCGATCACGGCGATCTTCATGCCGTGCTTTTCGTTCAGGATGCGCTTGAGCAGCGTGGTTTTGCCGCTGCCGAGAAAGCCGGTCAGGATGGTAACGGGAATCATGGTGTGTGCCTGTTAAATGCGTGAAATCAGTGCGGGGCCGCGCGCGGGCGGCCACTCGACCGGTCAGTTATTGAAACATATCTGTCAAGGCGCCGCTTGCGGCCGCCCGGCCAGCGGCATTGCGCCGGAATCCGCCGACGGGAAATATCCCGAAACTATGGCCGATCAGGCGATTTGCAACAATAGGCCTTTCAGATACTCGCCTTCCGGAAACGCGGTCAGCAGCGGATGGTCGACGCCCGCGCCGAGCCGCTTCAGGATGCGCGCGTCGATCCGCGCGTCGGAGGCCGCGCTGGAGACGATCTTCTGGAACAGTCCGGCATCGATCGCGCCGGAACACGAGTACGTGAAAAGCAGGCCGCCTGGCCGGAGCAGTTTCAGCCCGGTCAGGTTGATGTCCTTGTAAGCGCGCGCCGCGCGGTCCACATGTTCGCGCGACGGCGCGAATTTGGGCGGATCCAGCACGATCAGGTCGAAACGTTCGCCTTCGTCGTGAAGACGGCGCAGCGTCTTGAACGCGTCGGCATCGAGCCAGGTGGCGCGCGCCGCGTCGAAACCGTTCGCCGCCACGTTCTGCTGAGCAAGCGCGAGCGCCTCGCCGGACGAATCGATCGACACCACGCGCTGTGCGCCGCCCTTGAGCGCCGCCAGCGAAAAGCCGCCGGTGTAGCAGAAGCAGTTCAGCACGTCGCGGTCCTGCGCGAACTGCTGCACGAGCGCGCGGTTGTCGCGCTGGTCGACGTAGAAACCCGTCTTGTGACCGTTGCGCACGTCGACGTGGTAGCGCACACCGTTTTCCGCCGCGATCAGCGTGGCGGGCGGTTCGTCGCCGGCCAGCACGCCGGTCGTCTGTTCGAGGCCTTCCTTTTCGCGGATCGATACGTCGGAGCGTTCGTAGACGTTCGGACAACCCGTTGCCTCCGTCAGCGCGGCGACGATCGCTTCCTTCCACGCCTCGACGCCCGCCGCCATGAACTGGCAGACGATCTGGCCGCGCCGGGTTTCGTCATCGGCGATGTAGTAGTCGACGACGAGACCGGGCAGGCCGTCCGCCTCGCCGAAGATCAGCCGCACGGCGCCGGTGTTCCGCACCATCTTCTGACGATGCGCGAGCGCGCGCTGCACGCGGCGCTTGAAGAACGCGTCATCGACGGGCTCGGCCTCGTCGAAGCTCCAGACGCGCGCGCGGATCTGCGAGTGCGCGCTATACGCCGCGCGCGCCAGAAACCGGCCGTCGTGCGCCCGCACGATGACGGTCGCGCCCGAAGCCGGCTCGCCGTCGACGCGATCGATCGCGTTCGCATAGACCCACGGATGGCGGCGCAGCAGCGTCTTCTCTTTCGACGGTTTTAGCGTGACGGTGATCATGATTGGACTTTTCCAGGGGGCATTGCATGCGGGCGGCCAGGCGAGCGTTCATGGCCCAGGCGCCGCGGGAAGACGCATTGATATGGCCGGCGCGCATCGATGCAGGCGGCCGGAAAGAGTATGGCTAGTCGCGTTTTTTGGCGCGCGGATGCGCCTGATCGTAGACCCGCGCCAGATGCTGGAAATCGAGCGCCGTATAAACCTGCGTGGCGGTGATGCTCGCGTGCCCCAGCAGCTCCTGCACCGCGCGCAGGTCGCCGCTCGACTGCAGCACGTGCGTGGCGAACGAGTGACGCAGCACGTGCGGATGCACGTTCGCCGGAATGCCCGCGAGCATCGCGGCCCGCTTCACGCGATCGCGCACGACGTTCGGCGACATCCGGTTGCCGCGCGACGAGAGAAAGAGCGGATGCGGATCGTGCTTCACGAATTCATCGCGCACGGCGATCCAGGCGCGCAGCGCGTCGAGCGCCTTCGTACCGACCGGCACGACGCGGCGCCGGTTGCCCTTGCCGAGCACCTCGACCTCGGTCGCGTCGAGCTTGAGCCAGCCCGCCGAGCGATAGCCGTCGCGATCGGCGAACGCGACGTCCAGCCCGACCAGCTCCGAGAGCCGCAGCCCCGACGAGTAGAACAGTTCCAGCATCGCGTGATCGCGCAGCCCTTCGGCGGTGTTCGCGGCGGGTGCTTCCATCAGCGTGTGCGCGTCGTCGACGGAAAGCGCCTTTGGCAGCGTTTTCGCCTGTTTGGGCGCACGGACCGTGGCGACCGGATTCACCGGCAGGTCGATCCGCCCGGCGAGCCAGCGATAGAACGCGCGCCACGACGAAAGACGATGGCTGATCGAGCGCGCCGACAGCCCGCTCGCGTGCGCCCGCGAGACCGCGCCGCGAATATCGATGGCGGTGAGCTGCTCGAACGGGCGACCGTTCGCGAGCTTTTTCAGTTCGTCGAGTTCATGCGCGTAGCCGCGCAGCGTGTGCGCCGACAGCCGCCGCTCATGCTCGAGATTCGAGAGGTAGCTGGCGACGGGATCGGCGGGATTCACGGTCGGAATGGCGATGGGCTGGCGCTGGCAGGCTTCAGCGCGGCAACAGGCGACTCAGCGCCGCGCTGGCGAGTGCACCGATCTGCGTGAGGAAATCGGTTGCCATGCCGTCGTGAAAACGCCGGGTATCCGGCGAGCCCATCACGAGCAGGCCGAACGCGCTTGCATCGGCGACGGCTTCCGGGTCGCGCAGCGCGAGCAGCGCGATCGAACCGGTGGACGGCGCAGCGGCTTCTTCAGCCGGCGCGTTCTCGTCCTGGACCGCCGGGGCTGCGGGGACCGCCGCGACCGCGGGTGCGAGCCACTGCGCGGCCTCGAAACCGGTGTTCGCGCCGCAATACGGCGTAGCCAGACTGTTCGCGAAAATGCGGACTTCCTCGCCGACGTGGCGCGCGAATTCCGCGTGCGCGTACGCTTCGGCGACGTCCCATACGCGCAGCGCCGCCTGCGGCACGTCGAAGATGTCGCGCAGGCCGTTGGCGATCGTGCGCGGCAGCGCGTGCGGATCGCGCTCCGACATCACGCGCGTCGTCCAGCGGCTGAACTTGGCCGCGATGCTGTCGTTTTCGTGACCGTAGCGCAGCAGTTCAGCAAGCCGCCGTTCGAGGTGTTTGTTCTTGTCGCGCAGCATGTCCATCTGCCGTTCCTGCAGCGACACCGCGGCTTTCCCGTGCGGGTTCGCGAGGCGGATGGTCGCGAGCATTTCCGCGTGTTCGGCGAAAAAGTCGGGGTTGGCAAGCAGGTATTCGGCGACTTCGCGATCGTTCATGGTTTCGGCTTAAGGGATGCGCGGGGCGTGGAGTGGTTAATGATGAATTCGTGCTGGATTCTGTTCGCGGCTAGCCGGCCAGTTCGATCTCGCCTTCGAACACGGTCGTGGCCGGCCCCGCCATCAGGAGCGGCGCGGTCTCGTCCTGGGCGCCGTTCCACGTGATGGTCAGCGCGCCGCCATGCGTATGCACCGTGACGGGCGAATCGAGTAGCCCGCGACGGATGCCCGCCGCGACGGCCGCGCACGCGCCCGTGCCGCACGCGAGCGTTTCGCCCGCACCGCGCTCGTAGACGCGCAGCCTGATTTCGTTGCGGGTGACGATCTGCATGAAGCCGGCGTTCACCTTCTGCGGAAAGCGCGGATGCTTTTCGATCGTGGGGCCTTCGGTGCCGACCGCAAACGCCTCGACGTCGCCGACGACCTGCACCGCGTGCGGATTGCCCATCGACACGACCGAAATCTCACGCGTGGCGCCGTTGACGTCGAGTGGCCAGAGCGTGTCGCCGCCTTCGCGGCGACCTTCGAGGCCGCTTGCATCGAACGGGACGCGCGCGGGCTCGAACACCGGCGTGCCCATATCGACGGACACGTCGCCGTTTTCCTGCATGGTGAGCGTGAGAAGCCCGTTCTGCACCTGCACGCGCACGCTGTGCTTGTCGGTCAGACGCGCGTCGCGCACGAATTTGACGAAGCACCGCGCGCCGTTGCCGCAATGCTCGACCTCGCCGCCGTCGCAATTGAAGATGCGATAGCGAAAGTCGACCCCTTCCACGGTGGGCCGTTCGACCAGCAGCAGCTGATCGGCGCCGACGCCGAAGTGACGGTCCGCGAGCGCGCGCACCTGTGCCGCCGTCAGCGAGACAGGTTGCGTGTAGCCGTCGAGCACGACGAAGTCATTGCCCGCGCCGTGCATTTTGGTGAATTTGAGTTTCATCCCACTATTGTAAGGGACGCGCGAGCATCCGCGTGGGCGCCGGTTGCGACGTTGGCCGTCCGGCCAGGGTACCGTCAGATGCGCGGCCCCGCTAACCGCCGCGTTCAGTAAAAGCTCGGGTCGCCAGGCGGGCGCGTCTTGAAGCGCTTGTGGACCCAGTAATACTGCTCCGGCATGGTCGGGATCTGCTCCTCGAGAATCGCGTTCATGCGGCGCGCGTCGAGGTCGTCGTCGCCGGTGGGGTAGTTGTCCCACGGCTTGAACACCTTCAGCCGGTAGCCCTTGTAGTTCGGCAGCACCTCGCCGATGAACGGCACCACCTGCGCGCGGCCCACTTTCGCGAGCCGCCCCACGGCGGTCAGCGTGCATGTCGGCACGCCAAAGAAGGGCACGAACGTCGAATTGCGGATGCCGTAGTCCATGTCGGCGCCGAGCATCACCGGCTTGCGGTCGCGCAGCCAGCGCAGCACGATGCGCGCGCTGTCGGCACGACTCGCCATTTCGGCGTCGAACCGGCTGCGCGCGGCCTTCGCCACCGCTTCGAGTTCCGGGTTCGACATCGGCTGATAGAGGGAGCCGCAGGTCCGGTGCAGCGAATAGTTCAGGAAAATCGAGCCCGCCTCGATGCCGACGAAATGCAGGCCGAGAAAGAGCGTAGGCGGCAGGTCGGGATCGTTCAGGTCGATTGCGCTTTCGACCTGAACCAGCTTTTCCAGCTTCCGCGCCGAGCCGAACCACTGGACGCTGCGCTCCAGATAGCTGCGGATCGCGTGGCGAAAGTGCTTCTGCGCGATGTCTTCGCGGCGTTCGTCGCTCCATTCCGGGAAGCACAGTTTCAGATTGATGTGAACAATGCGCTTGCGGCTGCTCGGGACCTGATACAGCAGCCAGCCGAGGCCGTCACCGAGACGCGCGACGAAACCGTACGGCAGCAGCGCGAACAGTTTCAGCAGCGCGATCGCGAATTTCGCCCCATAACGGCTCAGCATGCGCCTTCCCCGTGTGGGGCGCAGCACGGAACGGCCTTCAGGAAATCAGTAAAAAGGACGTAATACATCACGCGAGGTCACTCTGTGACAATCTGAGGAAGTCGCTATAATACGGGCTTCGCCGAGTTAATAGACAACTTGCGGGGCGAAGCTGGCGGGCGCCAAACCGATGTTTGCGCGCCTGACGGTTTGTAAATCCGCTAAAGCGTCGCCGCTTCAGGCTCCCGAAGCTGGCTACGTGAAACTCAACCGTAACCACATCACAGGAGTCTGCAACGTGGCAAACGATTACTTCTTCACCTCCGAATCCGTTTCCGAAGGCCATCCGGACAAGGTCGCCGACCAGATTTCGGACGCGATTCTCGACGCTATCCTGGCGCAGGACAAATATTCGCGTGTTGCAGCGGAAACGCTGTGCAACACCGGTCTCGTCGTGCTGGCTGGCGAAATCACCACGACGGCCAACGTCGACTACATCCAGGTCGCGCGCGAAACGATCAAGCGCATCGGCTACGACAACACCGATTACGGCATCGACTACCGCGGCTGCGCGGTGCTCGTCGCGT
>CALFSF010000561.1 GCA_937917025.1 uncultured Paraburkholderia sp. | reverse complement strand
TGGTCCAAGCAGTACTACCAGTTCGACGTCCAGCGCTGGATGGACGGCGACCAGGCGCAGCCCGCGCCCGCCGCGCGCCGCCGGCACGGACGCAACGCCGACTGGCGCCATCTGTGCAACGCGGACATCGTGTCGATGCCGGACAAGTGGGAATACCCGTGGTACGCCTCGTGGGATCTCGCGTTCCATGCGGCCGCCTTCGCGCTGATCGATCCCGCGTTCGCCAAGCGGCAGTTGCTGCTGCTCGTGAAGGACCGCTACCAGCATCCGAACGGTCAGCTGCCCGCGTACGAGTGGGCATTCAGCGACGCCAATCCGCCCGTGCACGCGTGGGCCACGTGGCGCGTCTATGAAATCGACCGCGCGATCACCGGCACCGCCGATCGCGATTTCCTCGAACTGGTGTTCCACAAGTTACTGCTCAATTTCTCGTGGTGGGTGAACCGCAAGGACGCCGACGGTCACAACATCTTTCAGGGCGGGTTTCTCGGCCTCGACAACGTCGGTATTTTCGATCGTTCCTCGCCGCTGCCGACGGGCGGCCACATCGATCAGGCCGACGGCACCGCCTGGATGGCGGCGTATGCACTCGACCTGATGCGTATCGCGCTGGAGCTCGCGTACGCGAATCACGTGTTCGTCGATATCGGCGTGAAGTTCTTCGAGCACTTCCTGTACATCGCGGAAGCCGTCAGTTGCGAGGACGGTTGCGACACCGGCCTGTGGGATTCGGAGGACCAGTTCTTCTACGACAAGCTGCGGCTGCCCGACGGCACGATGGTGCCGCTGCGCATCCGCTCGATCGTCGGGCTGATTCCGCTCTTCGCCGTGCACGTGCTCGAACAGCGCCTGCACGGCGACCTGCCCGGACTGCGCGACCGGCTCGTCTGGTTCCTCGAACATCGTCCCGATCTTGCGCGGCTCGTGTCGCGCTGGAACGAACCTGGCAAGGGCAACAGCCTCCTGCTGTCGCTGCTGCGCGGACATCGCATGAAAGCACTGCTGCGCCGCGTGCTCGACGAATCCGAGTTTCTCTCCGATCACGGCGTACGGGCGCTTTCGCGCGTGCATCGCGACCATCCGTTCGTGTATCAGCACAACGGCAACAGCTTCGGCATCAAGTACCTGCCGGCGGAATCGGATTCACGCGTGTTCGGCGGTAATTCGAACTGGCGCGGACCGGTATGGATGCCGGTCAACTATCTGCTGATCGAATCGCTCTACGAATTTCACCGGTATTACGGCGATGATTTCCGCGTCGAGTATCCGACGGGTTCCGGCCAGTGCTTTTCGTTGAACGAGATCGCGGACGAACTCGCGCGGCGCGTCACCACGCTGTTCCTGAAAGACCGCGACGGACATCGTCCGGTGATGGGAGCGTATCCGCTGCTGGAGGCCGATCCGCGTTCGGGCGACCTCGTGCTGTTCCATGAATACTTTCACGGCGATAACGGCCGTGGCGTCGGCGCGTCGCATCAAACGGGCTGGAGCGGGCTCGTCGCGCTGCTGCTGCAACCGCGCGAAATGGGTCAGTCAGGCAACGTGCCAGTCGCGGGAGAAGCCGAAGAAGCGCTCGTCACGAAGTAGGCCGTCCCGCTTCCAGCAATTGACCGATTGCCTGCGTTGCGTGAAATTCCGCGTGTTTTTTGAACTGTGCGGCTTCGACTGCGGTCTTTTCTATATCGTCCAGTGTACTGGCTTAACGGAATGAACCCATGTCAAACGAAACGAATGCAGCGCAGCCAGTGAATACCGCTTCCAGTGCCGGTGTCACCGCGCGGGCCGCTTCGGGGCCCGCGGGCGCCTCGCCCTCCTCCGCGGGCAAGCATCCCGCGCCGCCCTGTACGCTGGTGATCTTCGGCGCGGGTGGCGACCTCACGAAACGTCTGCTGATGCCGGCGCTTTACAACCTGTCGACGGATGGTCTGCTCGATTCGGGCATGAAGATCATCGGCGTGAATCATGGCGAACGCGAGACCGCCGACTGGCGTGACGACCTCAAGAAGTCGTTGCAGCAATTCGCCGCCGACAAGGCGAGCACCTTCCATACCACGCAATTCGACGAAGACGCGTGGGACTGGGTCGCGCAGCGGCTGCAATACGTGGCCGGCGAATTCGAATCCGACGACACGTTCTCGAACCTGAAGCAGCTGATCGGCGCCACGGCGGGCAGCAACGTGATCTTTTATCTCGCGGTCACGTCGCGCTTCTTCAAACCGATCGTCGAGCATCTCGGCCGCGCGGGATTGCTGAAGGAAGACGAAGGCGGCGGCTTCCGGCGTCTCGTCATCGAAAAGCCGTTCGGCACCGACCTCGCGTCCGCGCGCGATCTGAACGCGCATATCCTGAGCTACGCGAAGGAATCGCAGGTCTATCGCATCGACCATTTTCTCGGCAAGGACACGGTGCAGAGCATTCTCGCCGTGCGCTTCGCGAACGCGATCTTCGAGCCGATCTGGCGACGCGAATACATCGATCACGTGCAGATCACGGCGGCGGAGACGATCGGCGTCGAAGGGCGCGGCCAGTTCTACGAACAGACCGGCGCGTTTCGCGACATGCTGCCCAATCACCTGTTCCAGCTGCTCGGCATGGTGGCCATGGAGCCGCCCAATTCCTTCGATGCCGAAGCGGTGCGCGACAAGAAGGCCGATATCTTCGATGCGATCCAGCCGCTCCACGCGCGCGACGTCGTGTTCGGCCAGTACGAGAAAGGGCCGGCCGGCCCGGGTTATCGCGAGGAACCCGACGTCGCGACGGACAGCCACACGGAGACGTACGCCGCGGCGCGCGTGTTCATCGAAAACTGGCGCTGGGCGGGCGTGCCGTTTTATCTGCGCACCGGCAAGCGCCTCGCGTCGCGCCGCACGGAGATCGCGGTGCAACTCAAAACGGTGCCGTTCCGGCTGTTTCGCGACACGCCCGTCGACACGTTGACGCCCAACGTGCTGACGCTGCGCATCGACCCGGCGCACGGCACGCGCTTCGATTTCAACGTGAAGGTGCCCGGCCCCGCGATGCAGATCGGCCCGGTGCAATCGGCGTTCGACTATGCCGACTTCTTCGCGGAACGCGCGAACGTCGGCTACGAGACGCTGCTGTACGACTGCATGCTGGGCGACGCCACGCTGTTCCAGCGCGCCGACGGCATCGAGACGAGCTGGGCCGCCGTCGAAGACGTGCTGCATCCGGAAAACGGCCCGTTGCCCGTGGAAGGGTACCCGGCGGGCAGCGCGGGGCCTGCGCAAAGCGACGCGCTGCTCGCCCGCGATGGACGCGCGTGGCGGCCGCTGACGCCCGATGACACCGCCAACGATGCAAACACTGCCCAGAAGAAGTAATGCGGCCCACACACTACGAAGCACACCGGCACGAAGCACAATAAGGAGAAAAATGTGGTGACATCACGCAAGCCGAAAACCAGAAGCAAAGCGGAGCAGATCCTCGCCATCGACGTCGGCGGCACAGGCCTTAAGGCAGCGATCATCGACACGAGCGGACACATGTTGAGCGAGCGTGTTCGCGTGGCGACGCCGCATCCGTGCACGCCGGATCAGCTCGTCGATACCCTGGTCGCGCTGGTTGCGCCGATCGTCGCGCAATATCCGCCCACGCAGATCTCGATCGGCTTTCCCGGCTTCGTGCGCAACAACCGCATCCTGACGGCGCCGCACTTCGGCGTGACGGGCTGGCACGACATCGCACTCGCGGACAAACTGGCGGCACGGCTGGGCGGCCTGCCGGTACGCATGATCAACGACGCCGAAATGCAGGGCTTCGCCGCGATCGAAGGCAAAGGCATCGAGTTCGTGCTGACGCTCGGCACCGGCGCGGGCACCGCCCTCTTTCGCGACGGCGAACTGATGCCGCATCTGGAACTGGCGCATCACCCGGTGAGCAAGGGCCGCGCTTACGACGAATACATCGGCGACGCCGCGCGCAGGAAAGCCGGCGACAAGCGATGGAACCGCCGCGTGGAAAAGATCGTCGGCATCCTCGCTTCGCTCGTGAACTACGACAAGCTGTGGATTGGCGGCGGCAACGCCGCGCGGCTGAAGTTCGAATTGCCGGCGAACGTGGCGGTCGTGTCGAACGACGCCGGCATCGAAGGGGGCGCGAAGCTGTGGCATCCGCGTTCGGTGCGCGAGACGCGCCAGCTGCCGGAGGCAAACGCGCGCAAAGGCGCGTTCGAATAGCGGCGACGGCGGCTTGCCGCCGGTCGAACGTCAGCCGCCTTCGTCCTCGAATTCTTTCGGATAGACGCGCACGAGCACGATGCGCGGCCCACGCATCTTTTTGACGACGACGTCGAAACGGTCGAACGACACGCGCTGCCCTTCGAGCGGCAGATCGTTGAGCGCCTGAATGACGAGGCCGCCGACCGACTCGGCCCGCCCTTCGTCGATATCGATCCCGAGCGCGCGTTCCAGCGACACCACGGGCAGGCTGCCCTTGCCCATCAGCGTGCCGTCGTCCATCCGCGTCCAGTCGGCGTCGCCCTGACGGAACTCGTCGTGAATCTGTCCAACGAGCGCGCCGAGCAGGTTGTCGAGCGTGAGAAAACCGATGGGCTTTTCACCCTTGTGCCCGACGAGCGCCAGATGCGGCGCGCCCTTGCGGAAACGGCGAAACAGTTCCAGCGCCGGCATGTTCGGCTGCACGTACTGCACGGGCCGTGTGTAGGGCGAAAGGTCTTCCAGCACGCTGCCCGCCTGACGTGCGAGCAGCAGGTCCTTCAGGTGAATCATGCCGGCGACGCGCTCGCCCGATGCGTCTTCGAACAGCGGATACCGGCTGAACCGGTGCCGCGCGACGACCTGCATGTTGTCGCGCAACGGCAGGTCGCGGCGCAACCCGACCATCTCGTACGCCGGACGCATCAGGTCGGAAACCGTCAATCGCGAAAAATCGAGCGAATGGGCGAACGTGTTCCACTCGTCCTGGCTATATGCGGCCGACACCGCTGAGGCCACCGACGCAGCCGCGATGCTGCCCGCCGCGCCTTCGCGGCGCCCGCGCAGGATCAGCTTGAGTTCGTCATTCGAATAATGCGTGTCGCCACCGTGATCGGCCGTCAGGCCGGCGATGCGCAGCACGGTGTTCGCGCTGGTATTGAGCACCCAGATCGCCGGATACATCGCCCAGTAAAAGCCGTACAGCGGCATGGCGACCCACAGCGCGATTTTCTCGGCCTGACGGATCGCGAGCGACTTGGGCGCCAGCTCGCCGACCACGATATGCAGGAACGAGATGCACGAAAACGCGAAGAAGAGCGAGATGCCGTGAATCAGTTTCTCCGATTCGACACCGAGGAGCCCGAAGAGCGGATGCAGCAGTTCGGCAAACGCCGGTTCGCCGATCCAGCCAAGACCGAGTGACGCGAGCGTGATGCCGAGCTGGCACGCGGAGAGATACGCATCGAGACGGCCATGCACCCTGGCGAGCAGCCTGCCGCGCACGCCGTGCTTTTGCGCGAGCGTGCGCACGCGCGTTTGCCGCAACTTCACCAGCCCGAATTCGGCAGCGACAAAAAAACCGTTGAGTGCCACCAGCAGCAGCGCACCCAGAATGGCGACGACCTGAATCAAGGCAGAAGACTCCAGAAACAAAAGTCGCCAGTATAGAGGTCGAACGATCGATGAAAGCCCATCCCCCGGCTAAAGCGCGCGGCGCCGGTCATGCGGCGGCGAGCGGAACGCGCAGCACGAGCGTGTCTTCCTGCTGCTCGAACTTGCCGCCGTGAGCCTCGGCGACGCGTTTGCACAACGCCAGCACCCACGCGATGCGCCCCGCTTCGCGCGGGTCCTGCGCCTGACGGCGCGCGAACGCTTCGAGCAGGTGAGGAAGCGCCGGGTCGTCGAGCGCGGCCGGCGCCGCTGTAAACGTGACCGTTGCCTGCCACAGGATGCCGTCGAGCGTGCTTTCGAGCGCGACGCCGGTTTCGCGGGCGCTCGATTCGACGGCAAACGTCAGCATCAGCCACAGGGCCTGAGCAAGCCGCTCAGCATCGCCGTTGAGCGTCTCGCCCGCGAGAGGCGAGCCGGACGTGAGCGTGACCGCGCGCGCCTGTGCAAACGGCGTGCGGACCGCTTCGAGCGTCGCGTCGATCATGGCGGCCAATGCAAACGGTGCGCGGGTGAGCGCGAGCGACTTCGTTTCGGCACGTGTCGCGTCGACGAGCGACTCCAGCAGCTTGACCTGCTGATCGACGCCGCTGCGGATGCCGGTGATGGCGCGCTGCGCGGTGGCGTCGCCCGCATCGAGTTTGCGCTCGAGTACATAGGCCCAGCTGTGAATCGCGTTCAGCGGGCTGCGCAGATCGTGCGACACGAGGGACAACACATGATCGCGCATGAAAAGCGCGGTCTCGGCGCAAAGATGCGCAGTACGTTCACTGCCCGGCGAGGCTGACTGTGCGGTGGCGGGTTGCTGGGTGCCGCTGGAAAACGTTGTCACGATCGAAATCCCGGTGTGCGAGGCGTACGCGAAAGCAATGCCACATTATAGGCACGGGCAGCGCCGCGCCCGCCACGAAACACCCCCGGCCGGATGGCATAGTCCGGATGGCCGGCTGGCGGGCGCAGGGGCAACGCGCCTACAATGTCGGTTTTGAACGATCTGTCTCGAGGAGTTCCCCATGTCGATTGTCACGACCGAATCCGGCCTGAAATACGAAGACCTGACCGAAGGCACCGGTACTGAAGCACAGGCTGGCAAGACCGTCAGCGTCCATTACACCGGCTGGCTCACGGACGGCCAGAAATTCGATTCGAGCAAGGACCGTAACGATCCGTTCGCCTTCGTGCTCGGCGGCGGCATGGTCATCAAGGGCTGGGACGAAGGCGTGCAGGGCATGAAAGTCGGCGGCGTGCGCCGCCTGACCATTCCGCCGCAACTCGGCTACGGCGTGCGCGGCGCGGGCGGCGTGATTCCGCCGAATGCAACGCTCGTGTTCGAAGTCGAACTGCTGGACGTCTGATCGCGTTCTGAAAGATGGATCACCACGCTGCCGTCGTCAGGCCCACCGTTTCGTTGCGCCGCTTTGGTGCGATCGAAGCGACCGATGTACACGACTTTCATCAGGTCGTACTCGGGCTCGATGGCGCGATGGTGATGGCCGTGGACGGCATGGATCGGGAGATCGACAGCCGTTCGGCCTGGCTGGTTCCCGCCGGTGCGCGTCACGATTACGCGGGCATCGGCGAGAACCGGCAACTTGTACTCGATCTGCCGGCTTCGTCGCTGGCCGTGCCGCAACGGCTGTTCGACCGCGCACGCGCTGTCGGGATCGGCGGCTCGCTGACCGAGCTCGTGCGCACCGTCGCGGCCAGCGCCACAGGCACCGCGCACGCGAACGACGAAGCGCGCGTACGCCAGTTCAACTGGAATGCCGCTGCACAGCTCTGCGCGGCGATTCTGTCCGATTCCGGCGCCACGGCTTCAACGGCATCGGGCGCCGGTGCGCTGCCCGCCTTTGGGCTCGATTTCGTCCGCATCGACCACTGGCTGCGCGCGCGTCTGTCCGAGCCACTGCGCATCGCCGATCTTGCCGCGCATTGCGGCTTTGGGATGCGGCGCTTCCATCAGCTTTTTATCGAGGCGTTTGGCGAAACGCCCCATCGTTATCTGCAACGGCTGCGGCTCGATACGTCGCTCACGCTGCTGGCCGATCCACGGCATGCGCTGTCGGACATTGCGCTCGACATCGGCTTCGGCGACCAGAGCGCGTTTACGCACGCTTTCACGCGGCGTTTCGGGCTCGCGCCCGGCCAGTGGCGCGCGCTTCAGCACTAAGCGCTAAACGCCAAACGCACGCGCTCCGCCGAAGCGAACAGGCGTTGGCGTGTGAGCAAAGCCCACGCGCCAACGCGCCGTTTCACCCAATTTAAACAGCCAGCCCGCGCGCCAGATCCGCACGAATGTCGTCCGGGTTTTCGAGGCCGACAGCGAGGCGGATCAGCCCTTCCGTGATGCCCGCCGCCGCCCGCGCTTCCGGCGTCACGCGGCCATGCGTGGTCGTCGCCGGATGCGTGATCGTGGTGCGCGTATCGCCGAGGTTGCCGGTGATCGAGCAGATCTTCGTGTTGTCGATCACACGCCAGGCATTCGCCTGCATCGCTTCGGGCGAATCGCCCTTCAGCTCGAACGACACGATCGCGCCGCCCGCCTTCTGCTGACGTTTCGCGATCGCATATTGTGGGTGCGATTCGAGGCCCGGATAGAACACGCGGTTCACGGCCGGATGCGCCTCGAGCCAGCGCGCGATTTCAAGCGCGTTCGCCGACTGCTTTTCCACCCGCAGCGGCAGCGTTTCCATGCCCTTTAGCAGCACCCACGCGTTGAACGCCGACAGCGTCGGGCCCGCGCTGCGCACGAACGGAAACACCTTTTCCATGATGAACTGCTTCGAGCCGACGAGCGCCCCACCCAGCACCCGCCCCTGACCGTCGAGAAACTTGGTGGCCGAATGCATGACGACGTCGGCGCCCAGCTTCAGCGGCTGCTGCAACGCCGGGCTGCAAAAACAGTTGTCGACCACGAACAGCGCGTTCACCGATTTCGCGATCTTGCTGATCGCTTCGATATCGGCGATCTCCGTGAGCGGATTCGACGGCGTTTCGAGGAAGAACATCTTCGTCTCGGGACGCACCGCGTTTTTCCAGGCATCGAGATCGGTCGGATCGACAAAGGTCGTCGTGATGCCAAACTTGCTGAAGATCTGCGAGAACATGCCGAGCGTCGAGCCGAACAGGCTCTGCGAACTGACGAGGTGGTCGCCCGCCTGCAACGCCGACATCACCACCGACATGATCGCGCTCATGCCCGACGCGGTGGCCATGCACGCCTCGCCGCCTTCGAGCGCGGCCAGACGGTCCTGGAACATCGATACGGTCGGGTTCGTGAAGCGCGAGTACGTGTAATAGTCTTCGGAATGCTTGAAGCGGTCGGCGGCTTCGGCGGCGCTCGAGAAGCAGAAGCTCGACGTGAGGAAGATCGCTTCCGAATGTTCGTTGAATTCGCTGCGCAAGGAGCCCGAGCGCACGGCCAGGGTGTCGAAGCTGAGGGAGTTGTCCATGTTCTTTCTGTTTCCGTTTTCCTGAGCTGGCGTCCGTACACGCACGAAACCGGTCACGCGTGTACAGACGGCAGCGACAAAAAAGCCCGCTTTGCGTCGGCATAAGCGGGCTTCATGTGCGGGGGAAAGCTGGAGCGTCGATGGCGTAGTGCTCTTTCACCACCGTTCGCTTTAGCTGTTTTGGGTTGCCCCGCGTCCGCAAGCTGAGTTCAAATCGACGCAAGCCGCCATCCTAACACGCGCGGCGCGTACCGTGCATCCGGCCATCGCGCCACGCATGCAGCCTTACTCGACCGACAGTTGCAGATGCAATTGCGAACGCGCGGTGCCGCCGTCGATCGCTTCGCTCGCAGCGTCGCGGTCCGATTGCGCGGAAGGCGCAAGACGGGCCGTTTCGATACGATCGAGATACTCGGTCGTGATATCGCCGGTGATGTAGTTGCCGTCGAAGCACGACGCCTCGAACTCCTTCAGCGCCGGGTTGATATCGCGGACCGCCTGCTTCAGCGCGTCAACGTCCTGATAAACGAGATGGTCGGCGCCGATCATGCGCGCCACTTCCTCGTCGGTGCGGCCGTGAGCGACGAGCTCGCCGCGCGTCGGCATGTCGATGCCGTACACGTTCGGGAACTTCACCGGCGGCGCCGCCGAAGCGAAGATCACCTTGTTCGCGCCCGCATCGCGCGCCATCTGCACGATTTCATGCGACGTGGTGCCACGCACGATCGAATCGTCGACGATCAGCACGTTCTTGCCCTTGAACTCGATACCCATCGCGTTCAGCTTCTGGCGCACCGACTTCTTGCGCACCGCCTGGCCCGGCATGATGAACGTACGGCCCACGTAGCGGTTCTTGAAGAACCCTTCGCGATATTCGACGCCCAGCTTCTTCGC
>CALFSF010000560.1 GCA_937917025.1 uncultured Paraburkholderia sp. | reverse complement strand
GCGTTCGATGCGCGATGGCACGTTCGCCGGCATCGAACCGAGCGAATTGCCGTCGAGGTAGATCGTACCGGCCGGCAGATCGAACCGCGCGCGGCAGTGGGCTAACGGATCGGCGGCGTCGAGCGCGGCGCAATGTTCACGGGTGATCATCTGACTCATTTCCTGTATTCAATGCAATTGCAAAAGACAAAACCACGGCCTGCGTCATCGGGAAAACGCGGCGTGCCGCGTGGCAAATTTCCCTAACGGATGAAGTCGGGCAGGTTGAAGAAGCGCTGTGAATTGGTGCCGAGAATCTTTGCTTTCACGGTATCGTCGAAATCCGGATGGTTCGCGACCAGATCGCCAATACGCTGCTCGCCAAGCGGAAACGGATAATCGGAACCGAGGAGCACACGGTCCTCGCCCATTGTATCGACGAGCAGCTTGAGCGCGCGCGGGTCGAACACGGCGCTGTCGACGTGAAAGCGATCGAGATACGACACGGGCGGATTCGGACAGTCCTCGCGCACGATGTCGCGCTGTTCCCACGCGTTCTGTACGCGGCCAAGCAGAAACGCAAAGCTGCCGCCGCCATGCGCGAAACAGAGTTTGAGCGATTTCGGAATCCGCTCGAACGCACCCGAGAGAATCAGCGAGACCATGCTCAACTGCGTCTCAGCCGGCATCGCGACGAGCCACGGCAGCATCCATTTTTTCATGCGACCGTCGGTCATCATGTCCCACGGATGCACGAGCACCGGAATGTCTTCGTTTGCGCAATGCGTGAGAAACGTGACCAGATGTTCGTCGTCGAGGTCGCGTGGCCCGAGGTGGTTACCGATCTGCACGCCGTGATGCCCTGCCCGGTGCGCGCGGCTCGCTTCGCGGCAGGCGAGCCCGACATCCTGCAGCGGCACCTGCGCGAGCGCCTTCAAACGTTGCGGAGCGTGCGCGCACAGTTCGAGTGCATGGTCGTTCATGCGCTCGGCCCATGCGTGCGCCGCGGCTGCGTCGTAGCGATAGCCGAACATCACGGGCGTCGCACACATCAGCTGGATATCGACGCCGAGTGCGTTCATTTCCGCGACGCGCACCGCCGGATCCCACAACGCGCGATACACCGGGCGAAACGGCCTCTCGCCGGTCATGATCATGCCGCGTTCGCCGTCCGCGTCGATCTTCAGCCACGGCGCGTGACCGGCGTCGAGGCGCGCAGCCTCCTCCCGCGTGATCTGCGGAAAGAAGTGGGAATGCATGTCGATTCGAAGTGTCATCGTGAGTCTGCTTGTATTTCCGTGCCTGTTTCTGTAGCCGTGGGTTTCGCTATCACATCGCCATCACGCGGTCTTGCCCGGATGCACATGGCCGCAGTGCTCGCAGCAGCGTTTGTCGACAGACGCGTAGAACGCGTTGAAAAGCGGAGGCAGGTCCTTGACGATGCTCTTTAACTGCACCTCGACGCGATAGACAAGATGCCCGCACGCATCGCAGTACCATTCGAAGCCGTCGACCATGCCTTCCGGCCGCTGCCGTTCGATCACGAGACACACGCTGCCCGCCTCCGGCCGCTGTGGAGAATGACGCACGTGCGGCGGCAGCAGAAACACGTCGCCCTCCTTCAGGTCGACGCGCTCCTTCTTTCCGTCGATCCACAGGTCGAGCCACGCGTTGCCGCGCAACTGATAGAAGAACTCTTCGAACGGATCGTCGTGGTAGTCGCTACGGTGGTTCGGACCGCCGACCACGGTGACGATGAAGTCGCTGTCCTGCCACACCTGCTGATTGCCGACGGGTGGCTTCAGAAGATGGGCGTGTTCATCGATCCAGCGCTGGAAGTTGAACGGCCTGCCATACGTGAGCATGTTTGTCCCTCTATTTTTCCGGTCGCGGCGCCGACTGCGGCACCTGCTTTCGTGGCGCGTATGCAATCGCCTTCATCTCGATCAGCAGATGCGGATGCGGCAACTGGTGCACGGCAACCGTGGTGCGCGTCGGCCCGGTTTCGTCGAAGTACTCGCCATAAACTTCGTTATAGCCGCCGAAGTCGTTCATGCTGACGAGGAACGACGAAATCTCGACGAGGTTCGCGAGATCTGCGCCCTCGCTGCGCAGGATATCGCGAATGTTCCCGATCACCACGCGTGTCTGCTCACGAATGTCGAGCGTGACGGTGCCGAGTTCATCGGCGGCCGCGCCGGCAATTGTGTTGTCCGGGCGACGCGAACTGGTGCCCGAGACAAACAGGAAATCGCCCGCGCGGGTCACATGCGGAAACCGTCCGCGCGGTTTGGCCTTGCCGGGCACGAGACGGCCCTGGATGATCGCTTCTTTCATGATGCTCGCCAAGTGGTGAATTCCGTGCTGCCAAGACCGCCGATGACGCAATGCACATGCGCGCCGGGCGCCAGTGCATGGGCTGCGGTCGCCGCGCCCGCCATGATCAGCGAGCCTGCGGGCAACACGAGACCGCTTTGCGAAATAAGCCGCGACGCCTGCACGACACAGCGCAGCGGATCGCCGAGAATGGCGGCCGTCGAGCCGGCCTGCACGACGCGGCCATCCACGCGCATCGTCACGCCCGCGTTGCGCAGACCGTCGAAGTGACGCGTCCATGGTCCGATCACGAGACCGGCCGAAGAGCAGTTGTCCGCGACCACGTCTTCCAGCGTGAACCTGAAGTCTCGCTAACGCGAACCGATGATTTCCATCGCAGGCGCGACGGCCTCGAGGTAACGCGACGCTTCCAGCGCGGTCAGCGGCCGGTCGATTTCGCGTGACGTCAGAAAGCACACTTCCGGTTCAACACGCGGATGAATGAAACGGTCGAGCGCGACGCGGCCGCCGTCTTCCTCGAGCATCGTATCGGTGAGCCAGCCCCAGATCAGGCTGTCGACGCCCATCTGGATCATCTTCGCGCGACTCGTGAAGCCGAGCTTCACGCCAATCATGCTTTCGCCGCGATGAATGCGCCGCTCGATCGACGCCCGCTGGATCTCGTAAGCGTCCTCGAGCGTGAACGATGCTGACGTGGTGAGCTGCGCGACCGGCTCGGAAAAGCGCGCGGCATCGTCGATACGGGTCGCGATAGCGTCGAGGTCAATCATGCGGCCTCCCGCTGTGCAGCTTTCGCTTTCAGCATGTCGAGCGCGACGTCGACGATCATGTCTTCCTGGCCGCCGACCATCCGTCGCCTGCCGAGTTCGACCATGATGTCGAACGCGGAGAGTCCGTACTTCGCGGCGGCGGCTTCCGTATGACGCAGGAAGCTCGAATACACGCCCGCATAGCCGATTGCCAGCGTTTCGCGATCCACGCGCACCGGGCGCTCCTGCAGCGGACGCACGATGTCTTCCGCGGCATCGATCAGCTTTTTCACGTCGCAACCATGGCTGAGCTTCATGCGGTCGACGGCCGCGATGAAGACTTCGAGCGGCACGTTGCCCGCGCCCGCGCCCATGCCGGTAAGCGAAGCGTCAATCCGGTCGCAGCCGCGTTCCAGCGCGACGATCGAGTTCGCCACACCGAGCGACAGATTGTGATGCGCGTGCATGCCGGTTTTCGTCGCCGGATCGAGCACGGCTTTCATCGCGTCAAAGCGTTCGGCCACGTCGCGCATGCTCAGCGCGCCGCCCGAGTCGACCACATACACGCATTGCGCACCGTAGCTTTCCATCAGTTTCGCCTGAACGGCAAGTGCATCCGGCGTCGACATATGCGACATCATCAGGAAGCCGACCGTGTCCATGCCGAGGCTGCGCGCGTATTCGATGTGCTGCTTCGAAATGTCCGCTTCGGTGCAATGCGTCGCGATGCGCACGATGCGCGCGCCGGCGTCGTACGCAGCACGCAGATCGTGCACGGTCCCGATGCCGGGTATCAGTAGCGTCGCGACCTGTGCGCGCTTCACGACACCGGCTACCGCCTCGATCCATTCGAGGTCGGTATGTGCGCCGAAACCGTAGTTGAAGCTCGAACCCGCAAGACCGTCGCCATGCGCGACTTCGATGCTGTCGACGCCCGCTTCATCGAGCGCCATCGCAATCGAAACAACGTGTTCCAGCGAATATTGATGACGGATCGCGTGCATGCCATCGCGCAGCGTGACGTCGGATACGTAGATTTTTTTCGTCCTGTCGATCATTGCAGTTTCCTGTCACGCCGCGACGCGGCTGGTCGCGATCTGTCCGGCGGCAGCAAGCGCCGCCGAGGTCATGATGTCGAGGTTTCCCGCGTAGGACGGCAGATAATGGGCGGCCCCTTCCACCTCGAGAAACACGCTGACCTTGATGCCGGCACGGCGTTCGTTCGCATGCAGCGCAAGCGGGTCCGCCTGTGTATAGCGGTCGAACTGCACCGCCTGCTTCAGACGGTAACCCGGCACGTAGCTCGCCACCGCGGCGACCATCGCATGAATCGAGCGTTCGATCGCTTCGGTATCGGCGTCTTCTTCCGTTAGGCAATAGATGGTGTCGCGCATCATCAGCGGCGGCTCCGCCGGGTTCATCACGATGATCGCCTTGCCGTGCGTCGCGCCGCCCACCGTTTCGATGGCCCTCGAAGTGGTCTCCGTGAACTCGTCGATGTTGGCGCGCGTGCCGGGCCCAGCCGAGCGGCTCGCAATCGAGGCCACGATCTCCGCGTAACGCACGGGCGCGATGCGCGACACGGCGTGAACGACAGGAATCGTCGCCTGGCCGCCACAGGTCACCATGTTGATGTTGGGCGCGTCGAGATGCGCGAAGAGATTCACCACCGGCACGACGAACGGGCCGATCGCGGCCGGCGTCAGGTCGATCACCTGCACGCCGTGTTCGCGCAGCACCGCTGCATGACGATGATGCGCACCTGCGGACGTCGCATCGAACGCGATGCGAATATCGCCGAACTCCGGCAGCCTCACGAGCTCATCGATGCCGCCCGCCGTGGTGCGCACACCGAGCCGGTCGGCGCGCGCGAGTCCGTCGGATGCTGCGTCGATGCCGACCATCGCGCCCATTTTCAGGTGCTTCGCGCCGCGCATCACCTTGATCATCAGGTCCGTGCCGATATTGCCCGAGCCGATGATGGCCACGGACACCTTTTCATTTGCGTTGACAGATTCGTTGCTGTTCACGATGCGGATTCCGGGTTAAAGGCAAATGAGGCACTCACCGAACCGAGGCCTTCGACATGCGCGGTGAAGACGTCGCCCGCCGTCACGTTGGCCATCGGTCCCAGGGCGCCAGTCAGAACGATGTCGCCGGCCTTGAGCGGTGCGCCGACGCGCGTCATCGTGTTGGCGAGCCACAGCGCGGCGAGAAGCGGATTGCCGAGACACGCCGCGCCGATGCCCACGCTGAGCTGGTCGCCGCGCCGCTCCATGACCATCCCGCAGCCGGTCACGTCGAACGCATCCAGCTTCACCGGGCGGTTGCCGAGCACGAACAGCCCGCTCGACGCGTTGTCGGCCACCGTATCAGTCAGACGGATGTCCCAGTTCGCGATGCGGCTGCCGACGATCTCGATGGCCGGCAACGCGTACGCCGTAGCATCGATCAGGTCCGCGATCGTGTGGCGCGCGTGCGGCAGATCGCGTTCGAGTACGAGCGCGATTTCCGCTTCCACCTTCGGCTGTTGCGTGCGCGACATCGCGATTTCCTCGCCGTCGGCGAGCGCCATGTCGTCGAACAGCATGCCGAAGTCCGGTTGATCGACACCAAGTTGCGTCTGCACGGCCTTCGACGTCAGGCCGATCTTGCGTCCCACCAGACGACGGCCCGCTGCGATCTGTCGTTGCGTATTGATGCGCTGGACCGCGTACGCCGCGGCGAGCGCGTCGCCGCCAAGGTCCGCGATCGCGCTGCGCACCGGCGCGCACGGCGTGGCGGTTTGCTGCGCATGCCACAACGCATCGGCGATGGTTTGCGCCGCTTTCAGGTCGATCGCGCTCATCCAATCCTCACGCACACGTTGGTCAGTTCCGAATAGAAATCGAGCGAGTGACGACCGCCCTCGCGGCCAATGCCCGAGAGCTTCGTGCCGCCGAATGGCGTGCGCAGGTCGCGCACGAACCATGCGTTCACCCACACGATGCCGGTTTCGATCTGGCGCGCGACACGGTGGCCGCGCGCGAGCTGCGTCGTCCACACGCTTGCCGCGAGACCGTACGCGCTGTCGTTCACGCGACGGATCACTTCGTCTTCGCTGTCGAACGGCGCGATATGGCAGACGGGTCCGAAGATTTCTTCCTTCACGCAGCGTGCGGAATCGGGCAGGCCAGTCCAGATGGTCGGCATCACGAACGCGCCGTGGTCGCGCCGGTCGCCGAATTGCGGCACGCTGCCGCCCGTCACGACC
Source organism: uncultured Paraburkholderia sp. (assembly GCA_937917025.1). GTDB lineage: Bacteria > Pseudomonadota > Gammaproteobacteria > Burkholderiales > Burkholderiaceae > Paraburkholderia. The sequence goes on along the minus strand of CALFSF010000560.1, from coordinate 1,346 downwards.
GTTGCGCCTTCGTCCACCGCGAGCCGGAAATACGACAACACCTTCTCGCGATGACCACGCGAAATCAGCGGCCCCATCGTCGTGGCGGGATCGTCGGGCGCGCCCACCTTCAGTGCTTCGGCCTGTGCCTTGAGCGCCGCCACGAAGCGCTCGAAGACCGGACGCTCGACATACACCCGCTCACTGCACAGGCACACCTGCCCCGCATTCGTGAAGCTCGACTTGAGAACGCCCGCGACGGCTGCGTCGAAATCCGCATCGGCGAAAACGACGGCCGCATTCTTGCCGCCGAGCTCGAACGAGATATCCTTCACGCCATCGGCGACGGTCTTCATGATCGTGCTGCCCGTGCGCGATTCGCCGGTGAACGTGATCGCGTCGATGCCGGGGTGACGCGTCAGGAATTCGCCCGTAGCGTTGGGCCCATGGCCGTGAACCAGATTGAACACGCCGCGCGGCAGACCGATCTCGTGCATGACTTCGGCAAGCAGTGTGGCGGAACCGGGCGTCTCTTCAGAAGGCTTTGCGACGACGCAGTTGCCCATCGCGAGCGCCGGCGCGACCTTCCACGTAAAGAGCAACAGCGGCAGGTTCCACGGCGAGATGATGCCGACCACGCCCAGCGGCTTGCGCGTCACGTAGTTGATGAGTTCACTGCCGTCGGCCGCGTGCGTTTCGAAGAATTCGCTGTGCGCGGTGCGGACCAGATCCGCGAACGTACGAAAGTTCGCGATGCCGCGTGCGATGTCGAGCGTGCGCGCCTGCGTGACGGGGCGGCCGGTATCGGCCACTTCTGCGGCGACGAAGTCGTCGAAACGCGCTTCGATGCCGTTCGCGATGCGCTGCAGCCAGTCGGCGCGCCGGGCAGGGGTCGTGTTGCGCCAGCCGGCCTCCTGCGCGGCGCGTGCCGCACGCACGGCACGATCGACGGTGGCCTCGTCTGCTTCGCAGACCCGCGCGATTTCAGTGCCGTCGACCGGGCTCAGGTCTGGAAACGTCGTTGCACCTGCAACGAATTCGCCGTCGATGTAATGGCGTAACAGCCGTGGAGCGCGCGAAGCGGCAGCCGGTTCGAAAGTCACAACGTCTCCTGCGTGAATAATGTGTTTGCAGGAGTCTAGGGGAGCCGCGCGCGGAACAACAATCAAACATCCGGCGTTGAATATGCCAAACCGGAATACCAGCGGAGGTGTCGAAGAAAAGACCGGTGAGAAGCGGGTTCCACCTTGCGTTCAGGCGCCTCGCCGGTCGGACGGGGACGCTCAGACAGGCACGCCCGCGCCGGGCCGGGCGAGTTCGACCGCGTCTTTCAGGCACTCGATGAACGCCTGGCACGCGGTGCTCTG
>CALFSF010000559.1 GCA_937917025.1 uncultured Paraburkholderia sp. | reverse complement strand
CGCTGCCAAGCAGTGTCAGGAAACCCGGCCTGTGCAGCAGGTCGCGGTGGCGAACCGTCCGCGCGCAAAACGTTGCACCTGCAACAATCAACAGAACGCCGACAATTGCATAGATGGCATTGCCTGATTCTTCCGGCATGTCTCCTCCTCCCGCGACGCCGTGGTACGGCGTCGCCCAGATCAGACGGAAATACTCGCGGCCGTGATAGCGGCCTGTTCTGTGCCCTTGCCCGTCAAGGCGAGGATATTGCTCAACGTACCAATGCCTTCGATCGAAACCGTAACGGTCGCGCCATCCTTGATCGACCCGACGCCAATCGACGTTCCGCAGGCGATCACGTCACCGGGTTCCAGTGTCAGGTCGTGAGAAATCATGCTGACCTGCTCCGCCGGCGAAAACACCATGTCCGATAGCGGATAGTTCTGCCGCTCCACGCCATCGACCGTCGTCACGACATGACATGCCTGCCAGTCGAGACCCGACACGATCGCCGGACCGACACAGCAAAACGTATCGAAGCCCTTCGCGCGGCACCATTGCGGAAAGTGCGGATTCTCGGTGAGCAGCCCGGCGGCCGTCACGTCGTTGACGATCGTGTAGCCGAAGATCGACGCCGCGGCCTCCTCGACGCTCGCCGCGCGGCAGCGCTTGCCGATCACGATGCCGAGTTCGCCTTCGTACGCGATCTTGCCCGCGTAGCTGACCGGCCGGCGGATCGGATCGCCGGACCCGATCACCGACTCCGCCGGCTTGATCAGAAAGAGCGGATGCGACGGCACCGGCTTCTCGAGCTTCGCGGCGAGCGCATGGAAGTTGTTCCACAACGCGACGACCTTGCCGGGCGCGCAGGGCGCGATCTGCGTGAGCGCGCGCGTCGAGAGCACGGCGCCCGTCGGCACCGGATGATGAAGACCTGCGTATTCGTGCAGATAGCCGTTTTCAACACGGCCGAAGACGATGTTGCCGCCATTCGACTTGAAGCGCATCCAGGTTTCCACGGTCAATTCCCTGTGAGTGAGGTGTGATCTTCTCGCGTACACGAAAGCGTCAGATGGCGCCGGCCACACGCAACGCGCTGATCTGCTCCAGCGAGTAGCCGAGTTCAGCCATCACCTCGTCGGTGTGTTCGCCGAGCAGCGGCGAGCGCGTCACTTCAGTGGGACTGTCCGACAGCTTGATCGGATTGCCGACCGTCAGATACTTGCCACGCGTCGGATGATCGACTTCGACGATCGTGCCGGTCTTGCGCAGCGACGGCTCTTCCGCGATTTCCTTCATCGAGAGGATCGGGCCGCACGGAATGTCGTGTCCGTTGAGGATTTCCATGGCCTCGAACTTGGTCTTGCTCATCGTCCAGCGTTCGATCTCGGCGAAGATTTCCTTCAGACGCGGCAGGCGCGCCGCAGCCGTCGCGTATTCGGGATCGGTGGCCCATTCTTCCTTGCCGATCACGTTGCAGATCTTCGCCCACACGGGCGCCTGCGTGATGAAGTAGATATAGGCGTTCGGATCCGCTTCCCAGCCCTTGCACTTCAGGATCCAGCCCGGCTGGCCGCCGCCCGACGCGTTGCCCGCGCGCGGCACCGCCTCGCCAAACGTGCCGTTCGGGTACTGCGGATATTCCTTCATGACACCGGTGCGCTCGAGCCGCTGCTGGTCGCGCAGCTTCACGCGGCACAGGTTCAGCACGCCGTCCTGCATCGCCGCCAGCACGCGCTGACCACGGCCCGTCGAAACCCGCTGGAAGAGCGCCGTGACGATGCCGAGCGCGAGATGCAGCCCCGTGCCGCTATCGCCGATCTGCGCGCCGGTGACGACCGGAGGGCCATCGTCGAAACCGGTCGTCGAAGCCGCGCCGCCCACGCATTGCGCGACGTTCTCATAGACCTTGCAGTCTTCGTAGGGACCGGGGCCGAAGCCCTTCACGGACGCCACGATCATCTTCGGATTGAGTTCCTGGATGCGCTCCCAGGTAAAGCCCATGCGATCGAGCGCGCCCGGCGCGAAATTCTCGACCAGCACGTCGCATTTCTGGATCAGCGCTTCGAGAACCAGCTTGCCTTCCGGATTCTTGGTGTCGATCGTGACCGAGCGCTTGTTGTGATTGAGCATCGTGAAATACAGGCTGTCGGCGTCCGGAATGTCGCGCAGCTGCTCGCGCGTGATGTCGCCCGCACCGGCCCGCTCCACCTTGATCACGTCGGCGCCGAACCATGCCAGCAACTGCGTGCACGTCGGACCCGACTGCACATGCGTGAAGTCGAGAATCCTCACGCCGTCGAGCGCTTTACCCATGTCATGTCTCCTTCAATGATGTATGCGTTCTGTGTGTACACCGGTCCGTCGTGCATGACTGCGATCTGCGGCGAGATCGACTTGCCCTGACCGACACGGTATGTGATATATCACATTCATTCAAGCGTAATTTCGTTGCCGCGTTTCTGGTCAAATATCCGCTTTAGCGGCGCCTGGCTTGGGTTTCCGGCCGAATGCACGTCGTACTTCCATCATCTGACCAGGGGAAAATACCGAGCCGCATTCATTCACGATCCGTTGTGATATATCACATACCAGATTTCATGGAGCGTCAAGGGAGGGCTTTCCCGGCGTTTGCGAGGATCACGCGATATGAGATGAAGGGGCCACTGCGTTTTCTGAGCGCGCAATGGAAAAGGGCCAGCGGTGACGCCACCGCTGGCCCTTTTCCTTAAAGCTGGTCTTCAGTGAAACCGTTCAGTCGAGAAAATCGCAGTTCGCCTCGACAAACGTGGCGAGATCCAGCGAATGCTGGCGCGTCAGACGCTCGGCCAGTTCGGTATCGCGCTGCTCGAGCGCCTCGATGATCCGCAGATGATCGACGATGGAACGTGACGCGCGGTCGCTCTGCGAAATCGTCATGCGGCGGATTGCGCGCACGTGGATGAAGATGTTCTTGATCGTTTCGAGGATGATCTGCGACTTCGACAGCTCCACAATCGCCTGGTGGAACGCGATATTCGCGTCCGAGTATTCAGCGATGTGCTCGGCCGGCGTGGCATCGCGGAAATGATCGAACATGTGGCGCAGATGCGCGATTTCCGCATCCGTCGCGTTTTGAGTGGCG
>CALFSF010000558.1 GCA_937917025.1 uncultured Paraburkholderia sp. | reverse complement strand
GACTCCGCGATCGGCAGCTATGGTGCGATGGGCGATGACATCGTGCGCGAGCATCTGTTCAACGACGCATTCGTGCTGCTGGTCGAGTGCCTGCATCCGATGCCGGACGGCGCGTCGCGCGAAGCCTTGCAGCAGACTCACTACGTCGTGGTCGGCGAGTCACCGGATACCGAACAGCTCATGGCAGACCTCGGCCTCAGTCGCCAGATCAGGGTCCGCACATCGTTCTATCTATCGGTGCCGGCGTTGCTGCGCGGCAGCGGCCTCGCCGTGTGGTTGCCGCGTAGCGTGGCCGCCACGTTCGTTGCGCTCGGCGAATACCGTATCGTCACACCTGGCACGCGGCAACGCGCGGTAGCGATCAACGTTTTCCGTCATCCGCGGGCCATGCTCGATCCGGCTCTGGAGTGGATGCGGCAACAGATACTCGATACGCTGCGCGGTCCGACGGAGGCACGATGAGCCGGAACCCGAGCCATGCAACGGAACGCGTCGATCTGCATCTGCTGGAGGTGCTGGATGCCGTATTCATCGAGCGCAATATTGGACGGGCCGCGCTCCGGCTCGACGTGTCCCAGCCGGTTGTGAGCGGTGCATTGACGCGCCTGCGTCTTCTGCTGAAAGATCAGTTGTTCAAGCGAAGTCCCGGCGGCGTCGAGCCCACGCCTCTCGTCAGCCTGATCGCACCGACCATTCACCGCGCGCTCAGCGAGATTCACGACACATTGCAGGAAACCCAGACGTTCGTGCCGGAACAATCGGATCGAACCTTCGTGATCAGCATGAGCGACAGCGGCGAACTGGCGTTTCTGCCCGCCGTGCAGCGACGTTTGGCGGCGATCGCGCCGAACCTGCGGCTCAAGTCGGTCATGATGCCGCTCGGCGAACTCGGCAGCGCGCTGGAGACCAACACGGTACATATCGCGCTTGGCCTGCTTCCTGAAATGGGTGTCGAATTCGAGCGCGTGCATTTGTTCGATCAGGACTATGTGCTCGTGATGGGCGAGCATCATCCGTTCGCGGGTCAGGCCATCACGCGCGAATTGCTGACACAGTTCGAATTCGTGCTGGTCGGGCGTTTTCCGGACGTCGAACAACTCATTGCCGAGCAAGGGCTGACGAGTCGAATTCGGCTGCGGGTCGCGCACTATCTCGCGGTACCGATGATTCTGTCGACCAGCAATCTGGTGGTGTGGTTGCCGCGGAGTCTGATCGCACCGCTGGCGCTGCTTGGACGCTATCACTCGTGCAGCGTGACCGCGTTGCAACGCACGTTTTCGCTTAGCGCGGTCCGTCACCGGCGCAGCGTCAGGGAACCTGGTGCGCAGTGGCTATGGGAGCATGTTACGAAGGCAATTATTGATGCGTATGTGGAGCATGTTTGATTGCATGGGGCGGTTGGGGGAATGTGGGTGCTTAAGCCGACACTCGCCCATTGATGTTGGCGTGTCCGTTCGCTGTTTAAAACCGGTCGACCGCTGCTGTAGCAGCGAATGCTAATCTCCGTAGCTTCTCGCTGTCTGGGTCAGTGCAGCGTCGTCGGCGTGCTCGAGGATGCGCGCGAACCAGTCAGCCAGAAAATCCACAAACGCGACGACCTTGGCCGACACATTCATCCGCTCGCCGTACACCGCATAGATATCCGCACTCGGCAACGACCAATCGGGCAACGCGATGCGCAATGCGCCCGAACGTAAATGCGCCTGTACGTCCCACTCTGAACGCATCAGTACACCATGACCGTCGAGTGCCCAGAGCAGCGCCGTCTCGCCGTCATTGCTGCTGAGCGCGCCGCGCACCTTGATAGTTTCCTGCTTGCGGCCGCGGCTCATGTGCCAGGTGCCATACGCGGCATCGTTTTCGCGCAGTACGATGCATTGATGGCTGTGCAGATCGCGCGGCGTGGCCGGCATGCCCGCCTTCTCGAAATACTCCGGGGACGCGCACAGAAACCTCCGGTTCGGCGCGATTTTCCGTGCGACCAAACGCGAATCCGGCACCTGTCCAAACCAGATGCCAACGTCATACGCCTGCTCCGCAAGGTTGATCGACCGGTCAGTCAACGTCAGTTGAACCTCGACCTCCTCATAGCGCCGCACGAACGCCGACACCGCGGGCGCGATATGACGCCGTCCGAACCCGAACGTCGCATTCACGCGCAACAGCCCTTTAGGAATCGCGCGAGCGCTCGACACCATCCGGTCCAGCTCCTCCAGATCGACCAACAGACGCGCACCGTGCGACAGATACAGCTCGCCTTCCTGCGTCACGCTGATGCGCCGCGTCGTGCGATTCAGAAGCCGCACGCCGAGGCGTGCCTCGATCCGTGCAAGCCGCGCGGTCACCGCGGGTGGCGTGACGCCTAGCTCTCGTGCCAGCGCCGACAAGCTGCCGTGCTTCACGAGTTGCACAAAAAAGGCCAGATCGGAGATCGAGTCCACTTATAAATTCAATTTAATAATAGATTAAAGAAGACTGCATTATACGCGCCGAACATCTCTATAGACTATCTCGGTAATGAAGCTGTCTGGCGGCTGTCCCTCGTTTTTCAGCCGTGACAGCGGGCAAAACCAAAACCGCAAGACGATCGGAGGAGATGTGCCCCGCACGTTGTATCGAAAGCTTGTCGAGTCGCACACGGTGGCCCGGCTAGATGCAGAACATGTCCTGCTCTATGCGGACCTGCACATCATGAATGAGTACACCAGTCCGCAGGCATTCAATGGTCTCGTCGAGCGCGGTGTCGGCGTGCTGCGCCCGGATCAGCAGATGAGCGTCGTCGATCACGTGATTCCGACGCGGCCCGATCCGGTCGGCAAACGCGTGATCGTCATCGATGCCGCAGCACGCCAGGCGAGCAACTTCACCCGTAACTGCGAGCGTTACGGCATCAAGCTGTTCGATGTCAACGACCCGCTGCAAGGCATCGAGCATGTGGTTGCTCCGGAGTCCGGGTTGATCCGCCCTGGCATGGTGGTGTTGTGCGGCGACAGCCACACGACCACTTACGGCGCGTTCGGCGCGCTGGGCTTCGGCATCGGCACATCGGAAATCGAGCACGTCCTTGCAACGCAGACTCTCTCTTACCGCCTTGCGCAGACCATGCGCATTCATATCGACAGCGCGTTGCCCGCCGGCACGACCGCGAAAGATCTGGTGCTCTGCCTGATCGCGAAGATCAGCGCGCAGGGTGCGCGCGGCTATGCGGTCGAATACACCGGCGAAGCAATTCGCACGCTCAGCATCGAAGCGCGGATGACCTTGTGCAACATGACCGTCGAAGCCGGCGCACGCGCGGTGCTGGTCGAACCGGACGACAAGACCTTCGCGTATTTGCGCACGCGTCGCGGCAACTTGAGCGAAGCGCAGATGGAAGCGGCGATCACCGTGTGGCGCACCTTGCGCACCGACGCGGGCGCGCAATTCGACAGCGAAATCACGCTCTGTGCTGCGGAAGTCGCGCCATACGTCACATGGGGCACGAGTCCCGATCAGGCGATTCCGGTCGACGGCCGCATTCCCGCGCCGACCGATGGCGCAAATAACGTCGAAAGCGCGGCGACCGCCCGCGCACTCGATTACACCGGCCTCGCGGCCGGCGCGCGCATCGAAGGCACGCCGATCGACTACGTGTTCATCGGTTCATGCACGAACGGCCGCATCGAGGACCTGCGCGCCGCTGCGGCGATGTTGCGCGACGGCATGCGCGTCGCGCCGTCGGTGCGCGCGATGATCGTGCCGGGCTCAGGCGCTGTGCGTGCGCAGGCGGAACAAGAAGGCCTGTCGGAGATCTTTATCAAGGCCGGCTTCGAATGGCGGCAACCGGGCTGCTCGATGTGTCTCGCGATGAACGACGACGTGCTGCGCCCCGGCGAACGCTGCGCATCGACCACCAACCGCAATTTCGAAGGACGCCAGGGCCGCGACAGCCGCACGCACCTGATGAGTCCCGCGATGGCAGCGGCAGCGGCGATCGCTGGCTGCATTACCGACATCCGCAACTGGGAGCATCACGATGTCTGATTTCTCACGCATAGAGGGCGTGGCTGCGCCGCTTCCGATCGCCAACCTCGATACCGATCAGATCATGCCGAAGCAGTTCCTGCTCGGCACCGACAAATCGGGTCTCGCAGCGGGCCTGCTATACGACCTGCGTTGTCTGCCGGATGGCAGCAAGCGTCCCGACTTCGTTCTGAACACCCCTGCGTATGCCGATGCGCGGGTGCTGGTCGGCGGCCCGAACTTCGGTTGCGGCTCGAGCCGCGAGCACGCGGTGTGGGGCTTGCAGCAGGGCCGCATCCAGGCCGTGCTCGCGCCCAGCTACGGCGAAATTTTCTACTACAACGCGGCGAACAACCGCTTGCTCGCGATCGTGCTGCAACCCGAACAGATCGATGAAATCATCGCTGAAGTCTCGAACCCGGCGACGAACCGCATAACGATCGACGTCGCCGGGCAAGTGGTGCGCACCGCATCGGGCCGCACGTACACGTTCCGGATGGATGCGCGTCATCGGCAGATGTATCTGGATGGCCTCGACGTACTCGGCGCATCGCTGCAAATGCTGCCGCAGATCGAAGCGTTCGAGCAACGCCATTGGGCCGAAAACCCGTGGGCACGCGTGCTGCCGCTACCGCGCCCAGCCTGACCTGACCCACGTCCCTCACTCTAACCGCAACCCACGGAGAACACCGCATGAAACCCCTGATTGGCCTGATGCTGGGCGACGTCACCGGCATTGGTCCCGAACTGGTCGTCAAGCTGCTTTCATCGCCCGCGACGCGCGAAAAAGCGAACGTCGTGATCATCGGCGACGCGCGCGTGCTCGAGCTCGGTATGAAGGATGCCGGTCAACGCATCCCGTACGTGAAGATCGCCCACCTCAAGGACGCCGTGCACGACGCCGCGGCCGTGCCGCTCATCGATCTGCAGAACATCGACCCGGCGCTCTACGCTCGCGGCGAGCTGAACGCCGAATCCGGCCGTCTCACCGGCGAAACGCTGAAGTTCATGACGGACCTCGCGCTTGCCGGCGATCTCGACGGCATCTGCTTCGCACCGCTGAACAAGGCCGCGCTGCATCGCGGCGGCTGGAACTACCACGACGAGCACCAGATGTTCGCCGCATGGACGAAGCACGAAGGCTATTTCGGCGAAGTCAACATCATTCCGCAATTCTCGACGTTCCGCTCGACAACCGCGTTGGGCGCAAGAGCAGCGTTCACGTAGCAGCTCGAAGTCCACTCCCAGACGTTCCCGGCGATATCGAAGATGCCCTTGCTGTTGGCACCGAAATGACCGCGTGGCTTCGGCTGCGTGTCGCGTTCGGCCCGGCCTGAAGTCTCGCTGCGATAACGCGCCAGCCAGCGCGTGGCTGGGTTGCCGTCATCGGCGAGGCCGACCGCATCG